>DATLKW010000350.1:0-9536 GCA_035538175.1 Gemmatimonadales bacterium
GGAAGGCTCGCCCAACGCCGTCAAGGAAGCCCTCGCCTGCGATCTCCCCGTCGTCTCCGTCCCCGTCGGGGACGTCGCCGAACGGCTCCAGGGCGTCGCCGGGTGCGAGGTCTGTCCTGACGACCGCCCCGAGACAATCGCCGCAGCGCTCGGGCGCGTGCTGGCGCGCGGCGGCCGCGTCGCCGGCCGCGCCGCGGTCAGCAACCTGGACGAGCGCCTCCTCACTCAGCAGGTGATCGCCATCTACCACGCCGCGCTGCAGGGCCGGAACGGAAGGGCAGGCCCGCGCAGCGCGCCGCCGACCTAGGATCGGGACCGATGTGCGGTATCGTGGGCATCCTGTCATTGAACGGCGCGCCGGTCGACCGCGCGGTGCTGAAGCGCATGAACGACCGCCAGGCCCATCGCGGCCCCGACGGGGCCGGCTACTTGCTCGCCTGGCCCAACGACGACCGGTTCGCCGATGCCTTCGTCCCGGACCCCGGCGCCTGGGACGGCCGTGCCGATGTCCGCCTCGGGCTCGGCCATCGGCGTCTCGCGATCCTCGACCTCTCGGAACGCGGCATCCAGCCCATGGGAGGCGACGGGACCTGGATCGTCTTCAATGGCGAGATTTACAACCACCGCGAGCTCCGGGCCGAGCTCGAGCGGGCGGGGTGCGTGTTCACCACCCGCACCGATACCGAGGTGCTGCTACAAGCGTACCGGCGCTGGGGCGACGGCTGTCTGGCGCGTATCCAGGGGATGTTCGGCTTCGCGATCTGGGATGGCCGGCTCGGCCGCCTGTTCTGCGCCCGCGACCGGCTCGGGATCAAGCCGTTCTACTACGCCACGCCCCCGGGCCACCTCGTGTTCGCCTCCGAGATCAAGGCCCTGCTCGCCTTTCCGGCGCTCGCCGCCGTGGCGGATGACGACGCCGTCGTCGACTATCTCGTGCACGGGAACTGCGACTACGGCGAACGCACGGTGTTCCGCGGCGTGAAAGCCCTGCCGGCGGCGCACGCGCTCAGCGTGAACGTGGCGACCGGACAGTTCGGCGTGCGGCGGTACTGGGAGCTCATGCCCCACACCTCCCGCAACGGCACGACCGACGCCGCGCGGCTCGAGCGACTCGACGCCCTGCTCGTCGACACCACGCGGTCCCACCTGATCAGCGACGTGCGGGCGGGCAGCTGCCTGAGCGGCGGCATCGACTCCTCCACGGTGGTCTCGCTGATCGGCAAACTGTGGCGCAACGAGCCCGGAGCGGCGACCGCCGTGGGCGACCGCTTCTTCACCTTCACCTCGTGCTGGGACTATCCGGAACTCGACGAGCGGCAGTACGCCCTGGCGGCCGCACAGGCGATGGGCGCCACCCCCCACCTCGTCTTCCCCACCCCAGACGACTTCTGGGACGTGTTCGAACGCATGGCATGGCACCAGGACATGCCGTTCTTCTCCCTGAGCTTCTACGCGCAGTGGTGCGTGATGCGCGCGGCGCGGCAAGCGGGGGTGAAGGTGCTGCTCGACGGGCAGGGGGGCGACGAAGTGTTCGGCGGCTACGCCAAGTTCCGGTATGCCTACCTCATGTCGCTGTTGCGCTCGGGACGTTGGGGTCGGATGGCCCGCGAGGCGGGCGCCATGATCCGACAGGGCGACTGGTACGTGCTCGATTTGAGACGCGGGTACCGCTACCTCCCCCCCACCCTACGGCGCCTCCTGCGCGTGGATTCGCTCCTCGAAGGCGCACTGCGCGTCGACTGGCGCCGCGCTGTCTCCGGGGAGAGCACCCCCGCGACCCGCTGGTGGCGCTACGCCACCGCCGGCCGCGACATCGCCACGGATCAGTCGATCGTGCAGCGCATCCAAGTGGACGACTTGATGGTCGACACGCTGCCGCAGCTGTTGCGCATGGAGGACCGCTCTTCGATGGCGTTCTCCTTGGAGGCCCGGGTGCCGCTCCTCGACCACCCGCTCGTGGAATACGGCGTCAGCCTCCCCGACCACCTCAAGGTGCACGACGGCTGGAGCAAGTACGCCATTCGGCAGGTGATGAAGGGCGTCATGCCGGACGCGGTGCGCCTGCGCACGTCCAAGCTCGGGTTTGCCGCGCCGGACCGGCGCTGGCTCGCGAACGAGCTGCGGCCGCGCGTCCGCGAACTGCTCAGCGGGGGGTTGCGGTGCGCGCGCTACGTCGACCCGGCACCAATCCAGCGGTGGTACGAGTCGGCGCGGGCCCGCACGGCCAGCACCGAGGCCTATCTCGGCCTCTTCCGGGTGCTGGCGCTCGAAATGTGGATGCGGGCGTTCAACGTGTCCTAACGGACGGCCCGCGCTCGCGCTAGGGGTGCTTGAGCAGGAAGGCGTCGAAGAACGGGCCGGTCTTGTTCAAGGGTTGGAACGAGCCGCCAATCGGCTGCGGGGGGTTCACCCCGCCCAGCGGGATCGTGATCGTCCCCCCACCCCCATACGTGCCGCTCGCCACCGCCGTGCCGAAGACGTCCTGCACGTTCCGCACTTCGTACGCGTCGCCCGAGTTCAACACCCCGGTCACGGGCACCGCCACCGACGTCAGCGAGCCCCAGTTGAAGATGACGATGTGCGCGCGCCCCGCCTCGTAGCGATTCGGGCGCACGAACACTTGCGTCACCGTCGGAGTCGTGGCCTGAGCCTGATCCGTCACGCCGACCGCAGCCTCCCAATTCGCGAAATTGTAGGTCGTGGCACGGTACTCCCACGCCAGCGCCGTCGGGTCCCGGTAGTGCTGGTTCCCACTCCAGTGCTGCGTCCCAGGCGCGGCGGAATCATGCTGCCAGACGACGGTGCTCGCCCCGTTGAGCGTGTTGCCCTGCACCACCAGGTTCGCCCAATACCCGACGTCGAGCGTCAGACTGCCCCCCACCAAGTAGTTGTTGTGCACGAAGGCGGTGCCGTTGGCGAGGGTGTTGTACCCGAGGCGCGCGTTCCAATACCCCGCGCTCGGGGACGCGCTCGAGGAGAAGTACAACATGTTGTTCGTCACCGAGTCGCTGTCCGCGATCACGGTCCCGCCAAGCTGGAGGTTGGGATTCTGGTAATCCGAGGGCGTGCCGTTGTTGAACAACACGTTCCCGTCAAACACGAGCTGAATGAGCGCCTGGCCGGCCTGCGCGTACCCATGGATCCCGAACCCGAACTGATTGAACACCACATTGTCCCGCGCGATCTTCCAGCCGGTCCCGTCGTTCTTGATGTAAATGCCGTGCCCGTCGGAGCGCCCGCCCGTCGCGGAGTTCTCCTCGCCGCCGTTGTAGATGATGCAGCCGTAGATCACGATGTTGTGCGCGGCGTTCTCCGTGTAGAAGCCGTGCCCCGTGTCATGAATGATGAGGTTGACGAACGCGAGGTCGTGCCCGCCGGGCTGGATGTAGACGCCGGTCGGTCGCAGCGCGCTCCCGGTGCCCGACGTCCCGAGCCGCGCCGTGCTTGACTGCATGACCTCGAAGCCCCAGTAGACGGTGTAGCCGCCGTTGACGGTGAGCGTCTCGATGTTGGAGGTGCCGCCGTCGATCATCGCCCGCTCGCCGGGATAGGCGCGCACCACGATCGGGTTCGCGGCCGTCCCCGTGAGCGTCGACAGGAAGGTGCCTGAGTACGTGCCCACCCGGAGCCAGATCGTGTCTCCCGGCTGCACCTTCCCGTTGCCGCCACTCAGGGCAGTCTGGAGATCCCAGGGGCTCCCGGTCGCGCCGCTGCCACCGCTCGTGCCGGTCGTCGCGACATACCAGCCCACGTGGGTCCCCGGGGGGGGCGGTGGCTGGGTGGGAGTCAGAGGCTTCTCACACGCGAGAGCGCCGAACGCATAGCACAGCACGAGCGCCGTCGTCAGCATCGTGCCCAGCGAACGCACACAGCCCTCCAAACCGGTCGAGTCCATCCAAAGACGTACAGAAAGGCGCATGCCGCCAGACTATGGGACCTGCCGACCCCGGTCGCCGCCCCCTGACACACATCTGTGGCGAAGTTGTGGCGGCCCTGTGGCATTGAGGGGCCCAATCTAGGCCCTGCACTCCCCTGCTCCGGCGCCTCCAATCTAAGGTGCTGTCGGGGAAAGAGTTGGACGCAGGCGCCTGACCTACAGCCAGGTGATGCTCGGCACACTTCCTGAGTCTCGCGGGGCCCAAAGAAAGGAGTCAGGACCAGCTATGCAGAGCTCCGGAGCCCTCGCCGCTCCCGTTTCCTTCGCCCCAGCCCCTACGCCAGCCCCGGCCCCCGTGACCGGCTCTGGGGGCCGGACTGGGCAGGTCCGTCAGAGTGGCATCCCGGTGGCACCTCGGGCTCCCTCCCCGCACCCGGCCCGGCCGGAGCGGTCGCGGCAAGGCGTCCTCGGGCGGCTCAGCGCGCTCGAGACCGCCTACCTCAAGCACGCGGCGGCGCGTTGGGCGGCTAAGGTCCTCCTCGACTTTGCTTGCGGGGCCATCGCCGTCGGAGTGACGCTGGCCGTGGACGGGGTCAACGGGCGCCTCACGCTGGTCGAGGCCACACGGCTCGCGAGCGTGGTCGGCCTGCTCCTCGTCCTCGCGCACGTCCTGCGCGGGAGCTACCGCACGATCTGGCGCTATACGAGCCTGCGCGAGGCGATCGCCGTCGCCCTGTCCGCCGCCGCGGTCGGTCTCGTGTTGCTGGGAGCGCGGCTCCCCGGCTGGTCGCCTTTATCGGGAGAGGCCGTCCTGTCGGTCGTCCTGCTCACGACGTTCAACGCCGTCGCGCTGCGGGCGCTGCGGCGCTGGCAGATGGCCGTCACGAAGCGGCGTCGCCGGGCAGGCCGGGCGTCGCAGCCGCTGCGTGCCCCGCGCCGGGTGCTGATCGTTGGCGCCGGACGTCGGGGCCTTTCGATCGGCCTCGAGCTCAAGGAGCGGAACAGCGGTGCCGTGGAGCTCGCGGGCTACCTCGACGATGATGTCAGCAAGGTCGGCGCCACGATCAACGGTGCCCCGGTCCTCGGCCCCCTCGCGGACGCCCTCAGCGTGTGCGAGCGCTATCGGATTGCGGAGGTGATCGTCGCGATGCCCTCGGCCGATCGCGCGTTCGTCCGCGCCTTCGTGCGCTGGCTGGAAGACGCCGGGATCCGCGCCCGTGCCGTCCAGGACGTGGAGGGGTTCGTGGCCGGGAGCGAGCTACACCGGCCCGGCGCTACCACGCTGCACGAGTTGATCGGCCCTACGCCCGACCGGCCACGGTCGACCCCCACCGCCGAGCGCTCGCGCCCCCGGGTGCTCGTCACCGGAGGTGCCGGCTACATCGGCTCCCACCTCGTCCGCCTGCTGCTCGAGCGCGGCTATCACGTGCGTGTGCTCGATCGGTTCGACTACGGGCGAGCGGGCCTGGACGGGCTGAGCCATCCGAACCTGGAGGTGATCCAGGGGGACATCTGCAACAGCCGCGACGTGAGTCGTGCCGTCCGCACCGTCGACGGCGTAATTGCCCTGGCCGCGATCGTCGGGGACCCGGCGTGCAATCTCGACCCGGAAGAGACGATCAACCTGAACTACACGGCGACGAAGATCCTCGCCGAAACGTGCAACTTCTACGGGGTGCGAAGGGTGGTGTTCGCCTCGAGCTGCAGCGTGTACGGCGCGAACGGCCAGGCCCTCTTGACCGAACGGTCCCGCCTGAACCCGGTCTCCTTATACGCGCGCACCCGGGTCTTGAGCGAGAACATCCTGTTCGACCGCCACGGGGACGTGGAGCCGGTGGTCGTGCGCCTCGCCACGGTCTTCGGCCTCTCCCCGCGGATGCGTTTCGACTTGGTGGTCAACACGCTGACGGTCCGTGCCCTGGCGGACCGGCGGATCAGCATCTTCGGCGGCGCCCAGTGGCGTCCTAACGTTCACTGCCGCGACGCCGCGCGCGCGTTCGTGCTGGCGCTCGAGGCGCCGGCGAGCGACGTGGCCGGCGAGATCTTCAACTTGGGCGGCGATGCCCTCAACCACCGCATCAGCGAGATCGGCGACATGGTGGCGCGGGTGGTCGGCGACGTGGAGGTCGAGCGTCGCGACGAAGCCGTGGATCCGCGTGACTATCGCGTGAGTTTTGCCAAGATCCGTCGCGTCCTGGGGTTCGAGCCGGAGCACTCGGTGCTGGACGGGATTCGGGAAGTGGCCGCCGCCGTGCGGGCGGATCCGGTGCTGCGGCACTGGCAAGACCCCGCGTTCCACAACGTCCAGGCACTCCAGCGCGCCCTCGTCGCCCCCCGCCGGCGGCGCGAAGACTTCGCGCCAACCCCGAGCCTCGCCCGAGCCTGAGGACCGCCGACTTCCTCGTCGTCGGCGGCGGGATCATCGGGGTCTCGCTGGCGCTCGAGTTGCGCCGCCGCCATCCCGAGGCCGGGGTCACGCTGCTCGAGAAGGAGCCGACGTGGGGCCAGCACGCGAGCGGCCGCAACAGCGGCGTGCTGCACGCCGGCCTGCAGGGGGCCGCCCACAGCCTCAAGGCCCGGTTCGCGCGCGACGGGAACGCCCAACTCACGCGCTACTGCCTCGAGCGCGGCCTCCCCATCAACCGCTGCGGCAAGCTCGTGGTCGCGCGCACGGCGGACGAGCTCGCGACGCTTGACGAGCTCTTGCGTCGGGCCCGCGCCAACGGCGTGGCCCTCGACTCCGTGACAGCCGACGAGGCGCGTCGCATCGAGCCGCGCGCGAAGACATACGAGCGGGCGCTCTTCTCCCCGACGACAGCGTCCGTCGATCCCCGGGCGGTGCTCGAGGCCCTCGTCGCCGACGCTCGCCAAGCCGGTGTCACGCTCTGCCCCGGCACCGCCTACCTCGGTCGGAACGGGTCCGGAGTGCGTTCCACGGCTGGGACGCTCGCGCCCGGTTACCTCATCAACGCCGCCGGGCTCCAAGCCGATCGCATCGCGCATGGGTGGGGTTTCGCCGAGCGCTGGCGGATTCTCCCCTTCAAAGGCCTTTATCTCGAGGCGAGCTCCGGGAGTCCCTCGTTCCGCACCCACATCTACCCCGTGCCCGATCTGCGAAACCCGTTCCTCGGCGTGCACGTGACGGTGGGGGTCGGTGGCGCCGCGACGCTCGGGCCCACCGCGATCCCGGCGTTCTGGCGCGAACAGTACGACGGGTGGGAGCGCTTTCGCTTCGCGGAGTGTCTCGAGATCCTGACCCGCGAAGCTGCCCTCTTCCTGCGCAACGACTTCGGCTTTCGGACCCTCGCCTTCCAAGAGGTCCGCAAGTACCGCCGCGGCGCGATCGTCGGGCTCGCCAGGGCACTGGCCGATGGGGTCCGCCCTGAGCACTTCCGCCGTTGGGGCCGGTCGGGGATCCGGGCGCAGCTCGTGGACGTGTACGAGCGCCGGCTCGAGATGGACTTCCGCTACGAGGGGGACGACCGCTCCTTCCACGTGCTGAACGCCGTGTCGCCGGGCTTCACCTGTGCGCTCCCTTTCGCCGCCCATCTCGTCGACGAGATCGATCGGCTGCGCGGCTGATCGCAGCCCACCCGACGCGCAGTCGCCTCCCCCCGCCGGCTGAGGGCGCGCTGCGTTGGCGCCACCGAGACGTTATCTTCGCCCGAGAGGAGACTACTAATGGGTCCACGAAGACGGTTCGGGCTCTGGGGCGTTGTGGTCATCGCCTGTGCCACGTCGCTGTATGCTTCGGAGGCTCGCGCGCAGGTTCCCCCGCGCCCGACCGAGCCCAAGCAGGCTGGTCGCGACGGCCGTCGTGAACGCGCTCCTGATTATCCCGTCCGTCCTCCGGTTCCTCCCGAACAGCTGGCGCATGGCCAGCTGGTTTTCCGAAGCAATTGCAGCTTTTGCCATGGCTCGGACGCGAGGGGCGGAGAAACGGGACCGAACTTGGTCCGTGCACAGGTCGTCCTGGATGATCAACACGGAGAGCTCCTTACTCCGATCGTGCAAAACGGCATTCCCGCCAAAGGAATGCCGATGTTTGCGCTGAGCGCGGCAGACATTGCCGACATCGCCGCATGGTTGCACAACCAGCCGCTTTCCGATCGGGGCACGCCCAGCACTCTCGATATCCTGGTGGGAAACGCCAAAGAGGGAGAGACCTATTTCAACGGCGTGGGACACTGCACGCAGTGCCACTCGGTGACGGGCGATCTCGCCGGCATCGGCGCCCGGTACGAACCGAAGGCGGTTCAAAACATGATCGTGTCCGGTGGCAGCGGAGGATTCGGTCGCCGGTCAGCCGGCGCTGCGCCGGCACCGAAGATGCTGTCTCCGACGGTGACAGTGACCTTCCCCTCGGGGCAGATCGTGAAAGGAGACCTCGATCACATCTCCGCCTTCGTCGTTGCACTGAGAGAGCCAGACGGGACGTACCGCAGCTTCGCTCGACACGACTCTGTCCCTCGGGTCGTCGTCACCCATCCGGTGCAATGGCACCTCGACATGCTCCCGAAGTGGCGGGACGCGGACATCCATAATCTCACGGCGTATCTCGCTACGTTGAAATGACCCACAGAATTGAACGGCTGAGGTATGGGACTTGTCATCCCTCGAGAGCCGGCCTGCTTCGCTCAGTGGCAGCTACCGCGACTGAGAGACCCCCTGTTGATCGGGATGTGACCGTCGCCGTTTTCACTTCTGGCCAACTCTGATTGGTTGGTGGGAACAATGCCGAGAAAAGCCACGCTCCTGCTCTTGATTCCGCTCGGCCTGCTCAGCGGGTCGCTGGTGGGCCAGGGGCTAGATCCCGCGTCGCTAACCAAGCCCGCCACCGACGCGTGGCCGACCTATGCGGGCGACTATTCGCAGCGTCGCTACAGCACGCTCACGCAGATCGACGCGACTAACGTCAGGCATCTCACGCTCGCCTGGGTGCGTCGTCTGACAGCTGGAATCGGCGGCGGTGAAGGCATGTGGTGGGGCCTGCCTTCTACGGCTCCCACCAACACCGGCGGTGTAGCCGAGGAACCGGTGACCATTCCGGGAGTGACGACCGGATCGCCGCGGCTATCGGGATCGATTCTCCAGGTGAACGGCATTCTCTACGTTTCATCGACGGACAATGCCTGGGCGCTCGACGCACTGGATGGGCAGGTGCTCTGGCACTTTTGGTGGAAGTCGCGGGGCGGAATCCACATCGGTAACCGTGGCATGGCGATGTACGGTGACTGGCTCTATTTCGAGACACCGGACGACTACCTGGTGTCGCTCGACGCGAAGACCGGCCAGGAGCGCTGGCACAAAGAGATCGCCGATTTCAGCCAGCAATATTTCTCGACCACCGCGCCGGTGGTCGTCGGGGATCATGTGCTCGTGGGCACGGGCGACGATCTGGACGCACCCGGGTTTCTGCAGTCCTTCGATCCAAAGACGGGCGACTTGCAATGGAAGTTCTACACAGTGCCGATGAACACGGGGGATCCCGGGCTGGACACATGGGCCAGCCTTGACGCGGCGCGGCATGGAGGCGCGCAAGTGTGGATCCCGGGATCGTACGATCCCGAGACGCATCTGTACATCTTCGGGACGGGCAATCCGACGCCGGCCTACACAGCCATGCTGCGCGCTCCGCGCGACGTCCACACGAATCTGT
>DATLKW010000351.1:0-4781 GCA_035538175.1 Gemmatimonadales bacterium
AATCCGACGCCGGCCTACACAGCTATGCTGCGCGCCCCGCGCGACGTCCACACGAATCTGTACACGTGCTCCGTGGTGGCCCTGAACGTCGACACCGGCAAGATGGCGTGGTACTTCCAGACTTCGCCGAACGACACGCACGACTGGGATTCGACGCAACCGGTGGTGTTGGCCGACGGGATCTTCGCAGGTAAGCCGCGGAAGATGGCGATGCAGGCGTCACGGAACGGCTACTTCTTCGTGCTGGACCGGATCACCGGTGAGCATCTGCTCTCGTCCAAGTATTCCGACGCCGCCAACTGGGCCGAGGGCATCAACGCCAAGGGGCAGCTCGTCCGCAATCCGGAAAAGGACAATACCGTCGCCGGTTCGTTGGTATCGCCGGACAACGGGGGTGCGACGAACTGGTTTCCACCGAGCTACGATCCCCAAACAGAGCTGTTCTACGTGGTTCTGCGCGAGCTCTACGCGATGTATTACTTGACCAACAAGGATCCGCGCATGCTCGTGGGGTTAGGAGGCAGCGAGCAGGATGTCGTGGGATCGGCCGGCGGCTACATCGTCGCGATCGACTACAAAACAGGAAAGCTCGCTTGGAGATATCGCCTCGAAGGTGGATCTGCTGGTACCGGTTTGCTCACAACGGCGGGGGGGCTTCTGTTCGCCAACGACGGATCGGGAAGTCTGGTTGCCTTTGGTCTCGAAGGGAAGAAGCTTCCCGCGCCTCTTTGGCACGCCCGCGTGGGAGGGATCGAGAACGCCCCGGAGACCTACACCGTGGCCGGCACGCAGTATGTGCTCATCGCGGCCGAAGGGACTGTCTACGCCTTCTCCTTGCAATAGCTGAGCCGGCCCGGCCGGCCGGGTGTCGAACGCGAGCGGGGTGGGCGATCGCAACCGAAGGCGTTCGAGTAAGACGCCGACCGCAGTAACCTACTCCGCGTAGTTACGGCCCGCTCGTAACGATGAACGCGTCGAAGGCCGGAGCCGTCTTGACGAGCGGCCGGAACGAGCCGCCGATGGGCTGCGGCGGCGTCACCCCGGTCATGGGAATGGTGATCGTCCCACCGGCGTACGTTCCGCTCACGACGGGCGTCCCGAAGATGTCCTGCACGTTGCGCACGTCGTAATGCTTGCCCACCGTCACTACGCCCGTCAGGTCGACAGGCACTGACGCCTGCAGCGACCAATTGTAGATCACGATCGTGGCGCGCCCCCCCTCGTAGCGGTTCGGCCGTACGAACACCCGCGGCGTGGCAGGCGGCGTCGCTGACACTTGGTCAGACGCGCCCGCCTGGACTTCCCAGTTGCTGAAAGTGTAGCTCCTGCCCGCGAGCTGCCACGCCAGCGCGGTGGGATCGTGATAATGCATGTTCCCCGTCCAATGCTCGGTCGACGCGGAGGCCCCGTCGTTTTGCACAAGGACGAGGGTCGGCGCGACCAGCGTGTTCCCTTGCGCGGTCAGGCTCGCCCAGTATCCCACATCGAGCGTCTCAGTCCCCCCGACGATGTAATTGTTCGCGAACACCGCGGTCCCGTTGGCGGTCGAGCTATAGCCGATGCGGACGTTGCCATTCCCCGACGAGACGCCCGGGGCGAAATACACCATGTTGTTCGTCACGGTGTCGTTGTCCGCGACGACCGTGCCCCCAAGCTGCATGTTGGGGTTGTCGAAGTTCGACGGCGTGCCGTTGTCGAATAGCACGTTCCCGTCCAGGATCATGTTGATCAGGTTGGTCCCGGCTTGGGCGTACCCGTGAATGCCGAAGCCGAACTGGTCGAAGATCACGTTGTCGCGCGCGATCTTCCACCCGATCCCGTCGTTCTTGATATAGATGCCGTGGCCATCAGACCGGCTCGAGTCCTCGTTCCCGCCGTTATAGATGATCCACCCGTAGATCTCGATGTTGTGCGCGCTGTTCTCGGTGTACGTCCCGTGCCCCGTGTCGTGCACGATCAGGTTGATGAGCTTGACGTTCGACGCGTTGTTCACGTACACGCCGTCGCCCCGGAGCCCGGTGCCGGTCCCGGCGAGACCGAAGCGTTGGGTCCCGGATTCCATGATCTCGAAACCCCAGTAGATCGCGTACCCGCCGTTCACGGTCAGGACGTCGGTCTGCGTCGCCCCGCCATCGACGGTGGCTCGCTCACCGGGATATTGCCGCACGACGATGGACGCGGTCGCCGTCCCCGTGAGACTCGAGACGAACGTACCCGCGTACGTTCCGCCCCGTAGCCACAGCGTGTCTCCGGCGTGGATGCTCCCGTTCCCACCGCCCAACGCCGTCTGCAGGTCCCACGGCCTCGCGGCACTCCCGTCCCCTCCGCTCGTTCCGCTCGGTGAGGCGTACCAGCCCGCGTGCATCCCCGTTACGGCGGTCACCGTAACCGCCGCGGTCCCCGCCTTGCCTTCGCTCGTGGCCGTGATGATGTCGGAGCCCGCCCCGACGCCCGTGACGAGCCCCGTGCCGCTCACGGTCGCGAGCGCCGGGTTCGAGCTCGTCCACGTGATCACGCGCCCCGTGAGCACGTTGCCGGCCGAGTCCTTCGTCGTCGCCGCGAGCTGCACCGTGGCCCCCACGGCGACGCTCGCCGTCGTCGGACTGACGGTCACGGACGCGACCGGGACGGTGGCGACGGTGATCACCGCCGTCGCGGTCTTGCCCTCCGCGGTGGCCGTGATCGTGGCGGAGCCCGCCGCGACGCCCGTGACGAGCCCCGTGCCGCCCACCGTCGCGAGCGACGGACTCAAGCTCGTCCACGTGACTACGCGCCCCGTGAGCACGTTGCCGACCGAGTCTTTCGTGGTCGCCGCGAGTTGCAGCGTGGACCCGACGAACAGGTTCGCCGTGGCCGGACTGACGATCACGGACGCGACCGGCACCGTGACGACCGTGATCGCCGCCGTGCCGGTCTTGCCCTCGGTGCTCGCCGTAATGGTCGCGGCGCCGGCCACCTTCGCCATGACGAGGCCCGTGCCACTCACCGTTGCCACGGCGGCGTCGCTCGTCGCCCAGGTGAGGACGCGACCCGTAAGCGCGTTGCCGGACGAGTCTTCCGGCGTCGCCGTCAGCTGTAGGGTCGCGCCGATGAGAATCGAGGCGCTAGGCGGCGTCACCACGACTGAGGCGACGGGTTTCCCACCGCCGAGGGGGACTTCGCAGGCGGCGAGGAGGACAACGACGAGTGCAGCGGCGGCCCGACCCGGCATGGCGCCCCCGGCGAGAAGTGAGGTTCGGCGGCTCGACTGGCATGGCACGCGCAGGCGTGCGGTAGCCTCGTAGCTTTGCGTCGCCGGCTTTCGCCGGGTTTGCCTTTGTCGCGCTCCCCGCACGAGGGGTGCGATCCTGCCGAACTGCGGCGATCGTGTGCGGGCGCCCTGAGGGACACCCGACGAACCTCGGGCTGATCGAGTCGGCGGCGGCCCAATTCCCTGCAGTGCCTCCGCCACTGCGAGCCAGCGTAGCCTACGTCACAGCACGCGGGCTGTGATGTGGATCAACCGTGCGCCGGTTGCACGACGTCGGTTGCGTTGCGTGGCCCGCCCTCCCGATCAGGAGACATCCGCTGGCTCCAGCGTAACCGAGGTCGCCGCGCCGCTTCAGGGCGTGAAGAACTCGCTCATGTCGGGTGCGCTGGCCGCGGCGCCCGGGAAGGTCGTCACGCCCAAGCCCTTCAGCATCACGCGCAGCGTGCTCTCGTGCTGGTACAGCGTGGTGGACTGGTATCCCGCTTTTACCTTCGAGCCCACCGCGAGCCAGTAGACGCGGCCGCCGCCGTTCGTGTTGTCGCTCGCCGACTCGTCGAACGTGATGATCAGGAGGCAGTTGTGCTGCTGGAAGAATGTGCTCTTGATGAGCGGGTCGATGTTCGTCTGCAGCCAGTTGTCGGCCGTGGTGAGCGAGCAGTCGTGCGCATCATTGCAAAGGTTCGGCACGATAAAGGTGTAGTTCGGCAGGGACCCGCTGGCCAAGTCGGTCGCGAACTGGGTAAACGGCACGACGTTCTTCGCCTGCGTCGTGTCATCATGGACGTCCGTGTAGTACACGACCGGATTGTGGCGGCTCGCGTACGTGTTATCGTCGTAGTTCAGCGTGACGAACCCGACGGACGGCAACCCTTCGGCGTAGGACTTCCAGGTTTTGCCCGCGGCGACGAGCTCGCGCACCACATTGTCCACGTTGATCGTCGAGGCGTAGTTATCATCGTTCGTGATGATCTGCCCGCTCGACAGCATCAAGTAGTTGCCGATCGAGGGATGGGTGTCGGCGTAGTACCGAGTCGCGAGCCCGCCCTGAGCCGCGAGGCCCGTGAGGTAAGGCATCGATGACGTCGTGACGGACAGGTAGTCGTTGTTCTCCTCCATCACGATGAAGATATGGTCGAACGACGCTCCGCCCGTTGACGCGGCGACGGTAATCGTGGCGGTCCCGCTCTTGCCTTCGCTTGTCGCGGTGATCGTGGCCGTCCCGGCCACCCGGCCCGTTACCAAGCCGCTCGCATTGACCAGAGCGATCGTCGTGTCGCTCGTGGACCAGGTCACCACTCGACCCGTCACTGGATTGCCGCTCGCATCCCTGGGCGTCGCAGTGAGCTGGACCGTCTGGCCGACCGTGATGGTCGCGGTGGCGGGCGTAACAGCGACGGAGGCCACGGGAACGTTGGTGACGGTGAGCGTGGCGGCCCCACTCTTGCCCTCGCTCGTGGCCGTGATGGAAGTCGATCCCATCGCGACGCCGCTCACCAGTCCGCTGCCGTTCACCTTGGCGATCGTGGTGTCG
>DATLKW010000352.1:0-3156 GCA_035538175.1 Gemmatimonadales bacterium
TATGCAGCTCGACAGCCACCGCATCTACGCGGGTCGCGTGGTGCAGCTCGACGTCGACACCGTCCGGTTCCCCGATGGCTCGACCGGCCAGCTGGAGCTGATCCGCCACCCCGGCGCGGCCGCCGTCGTGCCGTGCGCCTCCGATCCCCACGGGGCGGACCCGACCATTCTCCTCATTCGCCAGTTCCGCTACGCCACGGGCGGCCCGCTCTGGGAGATCCCGGCCGGCACCCTCGACCCAGGCGAAGACCCCGAGACATGCGCGCGCCGGGAGCTCTTAGAGGAGACCGGGGTGCGCGCGGAGCGGCTCGAGCCCCTCACCTCGATCTGGACAACGCCGGGCTTCACGAACGAAGTGATCCATCTCTACCTGGCCACCGGGCTCACGACGGGGGCGGCCTCGCGCGAGCGCGACGAGTTCATCGAGGTGGTGCCGCAACCCCTCTCCCGCGGGCTCGCCTTGATTCAGGCCGGCGAAATCCGCGACGCCAAGACGCTCGTGGCCATCCTTTATTTATGCGTATGTGGCGGGATTCGTCCTCAAGCGATAACACCGCGTGTCCCCTGAGGAGGACGAGTGTGTCAAGGGGACCCGCTTGCAGCACGCTACAGGGGAGGCCACGGCACAGGATCCGGACGACATGCGACCGGTACGAATCCTGCGACGTCTTTATCATCAGGTAAGGGGGGGTAGGCCCGTCGGCCCCGCTAGATTCCACTCCCGAGCCGCGGAGCGCGCATGCGAGCCATCCTGAGCCAGAAGAGCGACGCCGTCGTCCCGGCCCGCGCCCGGGAGCGTCTGGCGCTGCACGAGCTGGACGACGGGCGCGTCGTGCTCGAGCACCTGGCGGGGGACCCCCAGGCCTTCGGCGCCCTGGTCGACCGCTACCAGACCCGCCTTCTCAATTTCATCAACCGGACGATCGGCGATCGCGAGCGGGCGGAGGACCTGGTGCAGGAGGTGTTCATCCGGGTGTTCCGCCACCTCCACCGGTTTGACCAGACGAAGAAGTTCTCCACCTGGATCTACACGATCGCCTCGAACCTCGCCAAGAACGAGCTGCGGAACCGCTCGCGGAACCCCCTGGTCCTGTTCCAGACGATCAAGAAGCACTGGGAGGCCGACCACCGGCCGCTGCAGTTCGAGGACGCCACTGCCCGGCCGGACGACCTCTACCGCAAGCGCTACCTGAAGGAGGCGGTGGACCAGTGTGTGGAGCAGCTGCCCACGCACCACCGGGCGGTCTTCGTGCTCCGCGAGCTCGAGGGGAAGAGCTACGCCGAGATCGCTGAGATCACCGGGTGCAACCTGGGCACGGTGAAGAGCCGGCTCAATCGGGCCCGGAACAGCTTTGCCCAGTTGATCGAGCCACTCCTCGAGTAGGGATCGCCCCTCCGACGGAACCCGCCGACCGGCGGACGGTAGTAGATTCTCGCCATGACGTGCACCGAGTTCCTGGAGCGCTACACCGATTTCCGCGACGGCCTGATCGCGGCCCCGCGCGAGGTGCGGCGGTTCACCCGCCACGTCGCGCTGTGCGCGGCGTGCCGCCGCTACGACACCGCGGTGCGGCGCGGCGTGCTCGCCCTGCAGGCCGCCGAATCGATCGCGCCTTCCGCCGATTTCCGGCGTCGGCTCGACGCGCGCCTCGCGCGGGAGCGCAGCCGTCGCCGCGTCCCGGCGGGGGCGGGGATCGCGGTGGCGCTGTTTATCGCCGCAGCGCTGGCGCTCGTCGCGCACGACAGCGTGCGCCGGCCCTCGGTCGCGCAGGCCCCGGCCCTCCCGCCTGTTCCCTTCCCCCGGCCCGTCGTCCACGCCGGCGTCCCGATCGTCTCGTTTCAAGACCCGCGCGCGGGAGTCTTCGCCGCGACCCCGGTCGCGGCCAGCTCGACCCAGGTCGAGGCCGCGTCCGCCGGGCGGTAGGCTTTCTCTCGCCACACGGCGGCGATAACTTCCGCCCCGTATGGGGGCTCTCACCTTCGACAGGCTCGTTCGGAGTGTGAAGCAGCGCGCGCCTGATCCCGTCTATTACCTCCACGGTGACGAGGACGTGCTGAAGGACGAGGCGGTGCGGATCTTGATCGACCGCGCCGTGGATCCGGCTGCCCGGGCGTTCAACGTCGACCAGCGCAGCGCCCCGGACCTCGACGCTGAGGCCTTTTACGCGCTCGTGAACACCCCCCCGATGCTCGCCGTCTCGCGCGCCGTCATCGTGCGCGGCGTCGAGCAGCTCAAGAAGCCCTCGAACCTCCGCCAGGAACTGCTCCGCTACCTCGCCGCCCCCAACCCGACGACGCTGCTCGTGCTCGTCCAGGGGGCCGGCGCGCCAGCGGACGCCGAGCTCACCCGCGCGGCGACGGCGGTGGCCGTCGACCGATTGCCCCCCGAGCGCGTGGAACGGTGGCTCGCGCACCGGGCCGGGCAACTCGAACTCGCGCTCGCGCCCGACGCGGTGGCATGGTTGCTCTCCGCCGTCGGTACCGACCTCGCGGCCCTGTCCCGCGAGCTCGAGAAGCTGGCGGCCCTCGGCCTCGGGCGTCCAGCGACGCGCGAGGATGTCGCAGCCCTCGTCGGGGTGCGACGCGGGGAAACGCTGGACGATGTGGTGGAGGCGGCGCTCGAGCGGCGCGCGGCGGCCGCCGCGCAGCTCGTCGGGCCGGTTCTCGAGCAGGGGGGCATGAGTGGGGTGCGCCTCTTGAGCGCGCTCGGAACCCATCTCGTGGGCACCGCGCTTGCCCGCGCGGAGCTCGATCGCGGAACGGAATCCGGGCGGCTGGCGTCGCGCCTCCTCGGGCATCTGCGGGCCGCCCGCCCCTACGGGCTCGGCAGCTGGGAGCGGACCGCGGCCCGCTGGGGCGGCTGGGCGGAGCGATGGACTGCCCCCGAGCTCGCCGAGGCCCTCCGGCTGGCGCTCCGCGCCGACCGGGCCCTCAAGTCGCCCACCGTGAGCGACGAGCGCGGGATCCTTGAGCAACTCGTGCTGACGTTCGGGGCGTTGCGGCGCGAGGCCGCATGACGGGGGTGCGCCGGCGGTCGGTAGTCGTGCTCGCGAGCGTCGCCGCGTTGCTCGCGTCCGTGCCCGCGATCCTCCGGGCCCAACAATCCGACACCGTGCGGGCCCTGCGACCCCCACCGCGCGACACCGTGCGGCCCGC
>DATLKW010000353.1:0-5300 GCA_035538175.1 Gemmatimonadales bacterium
AAGCTTGTGGTCATCAAAGAACTGATTGCTAATCCTGATGACCCGATAGAAGATGTGCGCAATTTCAAATATGAAGTGCCCACGCGCGTCACGGCCGCAGCCGGTTCCCGTTGCCGGGCTGATAATCGCCGAGCGCGTCGCACCCTACAAGAAACTCCACGCCGTCGAGGTGATCGAGGCGATCCCCAAATCCCCCTCTGGGAAGATCCTGCGGCGGGTGCTCAGGGACCGCGAGCGCGCGGTGCGGACCTGAAGCAGGAGGCGAGGCCCGACAACATGCTTCACCCGCGGGTCACCGACCCGCGGGTGAAGCAACCACCGACGCTTTGCTCGTAAGGGCTCGGAGCTAAGAGCCCCGCGGCCAGCCGATCATTTCTTGTCGTATTGGAGCGCTTGGCGCAGCTGCTCGAGCGCCTTGTCCACCGCTTCCAAGGCCTCGGCGCGGTGCCCGCCGAAGTCGTGCGCCGCCTTCTGCAGATGCGCCTTCGCCCGCTCCAACGCCCGGATCGCGCCGTTGATCTCCGGATGCCGCTCCCGTTGACTGGTCGGCGGGAGGACGCGGCTCACAGCACGCCAGTCCGCACTCGAGGCGCTGACGCGGGACGGTTGGAACGCCACACTCAACAGAATGACGCCGAGACCGGTGACGGCGACCCACTTGGCCATACACACTCCTCTCGAGAGTGAGTAATCGGTGAGGGGGAGGTCCTCCGACGCGGGCTCTGAACTGGGGCCCGCGCGCAGACCAATGTAATAATCAACCGCGCGCTCGCTCTCATGGCACTCGATTCCCGCGCCCCGTTGCGCGCCTGCCACGTCCATCCGCAGCCATAGGGGGCCCTTAACTTAGCGTGAGATGGAGCTCTACCTGGTGCAGCACGGCGAGGCGCGGCCCGAGACCGAAGACCCGACGCGGCCGTTGACCGAGCGCGGACGCGCGGAGGTTGGGCGCGTCGCCCAGGCCGCCGCTCGAGCGGGCATCAGCCTCACCCGCATCGAGCATTCCGGCAAGCAGCGCGCCCAGGAGACGGCGGAGATCTTCGCCGCAGCGCTCGCTCCAGGGGCTCGCCTCGAGCACGCCCCCGACCTCGCTCCCCAGGACGATCCCGCGCTCGCCGCTGGGCGAGTGGCCGACCTCGTCGTCCCCACAATGCTCGTTGGGCACCTGCCGCATTTGAGCCGGCTCGCGACACTCCTGGTCACGGGAGATTCAGAACACGAGATCGTTGCGTTCCGCCCTGGAGGTATCGTCAGCCTCACGAAAACGGCAGGCGGCTGGCGCGTACGCTGGGTGCTGACGCCTGACGTCGTGCCGTGAGACGGCTAGCCCGCGTCGGGCTTCGCGCGGCGTCGCCGCCACGCCGATCGCGGGCCACACTATGCTCGGACGACACCACATTCCGCCCTACATCCGAACGGAGGGGCCACGTTGCGGAAAGGCACGCGGGTTGCACGCCGTCCACATCGCGGGCGTGCCGCGCACGTCATAGGTCCACTCGAACCTCGGAAGACGCATGTCATCCCCCCACGGCCCTCGGTCCTCCCCGAACCTCCGCAAGGCCGCCTGGGTGGGCGCAGCACTGGCCACCGCGTTGTCGTGTCAAAGTGATCGACCCGAGGTGACAGGCCTTCGGCGTGGCCGCCTTGCGGCCGCGACCACGGCGAGCGCCGTCACGGCTACGATCAACCCCACGGCCGACACCTACCTCAACATCAATACCGTCAACTACGCGGCGGATACCACGCTGAACGTCTATACGTGGCCGAAGAACAAGATCGCGAACGCGATCGTCATGAAGTTCGATCTCTCGGCGATTCCCGCGGGCTCCGCCATTTCCAGTGCGACGCTCAACCTCTATCTGAGCCAATGGGACACGATCGATTCGACCTATCGGGTCACTCTGCACAAGATCGTCAACAAGAATCCGGATCCCGGTGGAGCGACCGGGGCTACGTATGACGGCGTGAATGGATGGACGCCGAATGCCTGCTGCTACAACAATTTTCCGCTCGCGCAGGCCGACATCGGTGCTCCGGTGGCCACGCTGGACGTCGACCACACGCCGGCGTTCAAGCAGTGGGATGTGACGGCCCTCATCCAGGACTGGTTCGCGAACCCGCCGACGAACTTCGGTCTCCTCCTGAACGCGGATTCGACGAAGCTCGCGGATCAGTATCGCTTCTTCCGGAGTAGCGAGCACCCCGTCACGAGCACGCGCCCCTACCTCAGCGTCGTGTACACGCCGCCGGCGCCCCCCCCGCGCCCACCTGCGCCATCGGCGATTCCGCCCACGCAGGACACGTACCTCAACATCGACGCGACCAACTACGCGACCGATACCACCCTCAACGTGTACACGTGGCCGAGCAACAAGATCGCGAATGCGATCGTGATGAAATTCGACCTCACCCAGACGCCACCCGACTCCACGGTCGTGGGCGCGACGCTCAATCTGTACCTGAGCGCGAGTGACGCGACGACAGATCCCACGTATCACGTCACCGTGCACCCGATCGTCAATAAGAGCCCGGATCTCACGCGCGCGACCGGCTACACGTACGACGGCGTCAATCCGTGGACGCCGAATGCCTGCTGCTATCAGAACATTCCCGTGGCGCAGGCCGACATTGGGCCCGCGGTGGACGGGAAGGACATCGACAAGACCTTGGGCTTCAAGACGTGGGACGTGACGGCGATCGTTCGACAATGGCGCGCCGACCCCCGGACGAACTTGGGGCTGCTCGTGAACTCCGATCCGTCCAAGCTCGCGGATCGCTATCGCTTCTTTACCAGCTCGCGGCACCCCGCCTCGGGCACGCATCCCTACCTGACCATCACTTACGGGCCGCCCGCGCCCGCCCCCGGACCGGAGGCGACCCTCGGTCAGTGGTCCGCCGTGATGCCGGCTCCGATCGTGCAGGTCCACCTCCATCTCCTGCCGAGCGGCAAGGTCCTGAGCTGGGGTCGGATCGGGGATCCACAAGTGTGGGACCCGGCCACCGGGACCTTCACGGCCGTGCCGGCTCCCTCGTGGCTCTTCTGTGCCGGCCACACCTTCCTCCCCGATGGGCGGTTGTTCGTGACGGGCGGCCACATCAGCGACGACCACGGGTTGCCGAACGCCAATGTTTTCGACCCGAGCGCGGGCTCCTGGCAGACGATGCCGCCGATGGCGTACGGGCGGTGGTACCCGACGAGCACCACCCTCCCCGACGGTGAGGTCGTGACGATTGCCGGAGCCGACCAAAACGCGGTGAGCGTCCCCATCCCCGAAGTCTGGAACGGGACGACCTGGCGCCAGCTGACGACGGCGAGCATGCCGCTCGAATACTACCCCCGCAGCTTCCTGGCCCCGGACGGCCGCGTGTTCTACGCCGGGGAGGAACAGCCGTCGCGTTGGCTCGACGTCACGGGCACGGGGAGCTGGACGCCGGGGCCGGCCCGCAATTTCAGTGCGTGGCGCAGCTACGGGTCGGCCGTGATGTACGAGCCGGGGAAGATCCTCTACGCCGGGGGCGGCGACCCGCCGACGAACACGGCGGAGATCATCGACCTCAATCAGCCGAACCCGACGTGGAGCTTCACGGGGTCGATGGCGTACGCCCGCCGCCAGATGAACGCCACGCTGTTGCCGACGGGCGACGTGCTCGTGACGGGCGGCACGAGTGCCGGCGGCTTCGACAACGCGGCGGGCGCTGTGCTCGCAGCGGAGCTCTGGAGCCCCGCGACCGGCACGTGGACGACGCTCGCGAGCAACGCCGTGGTGCGCATGTACCACTCCACCACGCTGCTCCTGCCGGATGGCCGCGTGCTCCACACGGGGAGCGGCGACGGCGCGAACGCGCCGCGCGAGCTGAGCTACGAAATCTTTTCCCCCCCCTATCTGTTCCTGGGCGCTCGGCCGAGCATCACGGGCGCGACCCCCGCGGTCGTGGGGTATGGGCAGACGTTGTTCGTTGGGACGCCGGACGCCGCAACCATCGCCAAAGTGACGTTCATCCGGCTGGGCACGGTGACCCATGCGTTCGACCAGTCGGGCCGGCTCGTCCCGCTCGTGTTTGCGCCGGCAGCAGGCGGCCTCTCGGTCACGCTTCCGGCCGCCCGGACCACGGCCCCGCCCGGCCCCTACATGCTGTTCCTCGTCAACAGTCAGGGCGTGCCGTCAACGAGCCAGATCATCACGCTCGAGTAGAGGGGCGACGCGCCGATCGGACGTCGGGAGCGCTCCCCCGGGCCTCAGCGGCGCGGGCCCGAGCGCTGGATTTGGAGGAAATCGCCCGGTGTTTGCGCCTCAAGTGCGTGGCACAGCCGGCGCACTGAAGCAACGGGTCGCAGGTTCGAGTCCTGCCTCGGGAGCTTCCCAACCGTCGATCTCCCAATCTGTTCCAGATGCTGCCGCTCGCTGCGTATCGGGTGCAGTGGTGGGGGAATTCAGCCGCGGCAGCTTGGTTGCCCCGCCGAGCCGAGCGCGCTTGCTGCGCTCCGCCGTGTCGGTGCTGGAAACCTTACGGGTGCGGGCCTCACTGGGCCGGCTGTGGGACGATTCGCCTCCGCAACTGTCCTTTCGGAGCACTCGCCAGGGACTATCAGGTGCTGGTCTGCGAGATGAAACTGTCCCTGCTGAGCGGATTGATTCGCGGCCTAGCGCGCCACCAAGCGCTCGAGGAAGCCCCGCGTGCCGGGAGGCCCCGTGACTTCGAGCACCACCGGGCTGTCACTGGGCTCGCCGGTTACCTGGAACCGGAGGAAGGGACAGCAGCGGCGCTCGGCCTCGATCACGGCGGCGAGCACCAACATGAGCTCGTCGGAGCGCCGAAAGCTCCAGCAGACGCCGTCGGGAAGGACTTCGGCGCTCTCCGCCTTGGCAACGAGGCCCGGCAGCAGCGTGTCCAGGCGCCGAGCGTACTCGGCGGGATCGAGCGTGCAGGCGATCGGGAGATCGGCTCCGGACGGTATCATCGTCGTCACGCGGTGAGGATGAGCGCGTCGCCGACGACAGACGGCGCTCGTGCAAGATGGATCATGCTGGAACGTAACAACAGCGTCACGTAGCCGCCCTCTCCACCCCACCAACCGCTCTTAACGCTCCCCCTGCTCCCCGCGTATGATTGGGATCCCAAGCTACAGGCCTCACCACCTCTCCCAGGGGACCACGCGTGAATAGATTCTCTCGGCTACTCGGGGCGACCCTCGCACTGGGCATCGCCCTCTTCCTGCCCGTCGACGCCCAATCGCATCACGTCCGGCACAGCTTCAAGCTCGGCGGGGACGGCGGATGGGACTACCTGGCGCTCGACAA
>DATLKW010000354.1:0-2942 GCA_035538175.1 Gemmatimonadales bacterium
GCCGCTGGCACCGCCTGAACGCCCGCTTGGCGAGCCAAGACCACGAGCCCCGCGACGCTCCACACCTTACCAGGCACGTAGCGCCCGAGATTCGCGAGCGTCCACGTCCGGAGGGCGGACCGGAACGTCAAGCGCTCCCCCCACCCCGCGAGCAGGCGCGTCCAAGACTCCACTTGGATCGCGAAGGTGAGCAACACGAGCAGACACGCGCCGACGAGCCACGCCGGGCCGACGGACAGGATCACCGGGACCGAGCGGAATTGCGCCCAGTTCCGGGCAAGGGAGCGACCCACGAAGGCGACGACCCCGATCGTGACGAGACCCTGCACGACCCACAGCCAGCGCCGGGCGCTCCAGCCAGACGGGAGGGTCACACGGGAGGGCGTCGCGTCACCGGTCGGCGACGCTTAGGTCTTGACGAACTTGTAGGCGACCGAGCGCGCGAGGAACCAGGGCGCCGGAATCGGCGGGTAAAAGTACGTCCCGCCCCACGCCGCCAGCCGGAACCCGTTCATTTCCCCGAGCCGGGAGATCGTTTGGCGCGTCCAGCTGTAGATATGCCCCTGCCGATCCGGCACGTGGAACGCGTTCCAGATAAGCTCCTTCACGTGGTACGGGTTCGGGACCGATACCACCCACGTCCCGCCCGGTCGAAGTACGCGGTGAATCTCCCCCGCCGTGGCGTAGGCCGTCGGCGTGTGCTCGAGCACCTCGATCATGAACACATAGTCGAAAGCGGCGTCCTGGAACGGCAGCCCCTTCGAGATGTCGTGAATGAGGATGTCGGGGGCGGCGAACTCCGGGGCGATATCCAACCCCTGATACGTCACGTCCTTCGGGAGGTACTTCCGCAGGTCCCCGTTGCGAGATCCGATGTCGAGCACCGCGCTACCCGGCCGGACCTGGGCGAGGTGCGTGGCCTTCCGGAACCGCATCCGCTCTTCCCCCGAATTCCGCCAGTTGAAGCGCGCGCTGTAGAAGTCCTTAAGCTCGGTGGAAGCGGGGGCGATCCGTTGGGCCATCGGTCAGGAAGTCCTCGGTTGCAGCGGGGCGGCGGAACAATCCGGAGACCAAGATACCCAAGGGCGTAACCTCAGGAAAGGTCGGCTCTTGGAGCGCGAGCCCGAGGGTCGTATAGTACCACGCGCGATGCGCATGCTCCACGTCGTGACCGCGTTTCCCCGGACCTCGGACGACGTCATCACCCCGTGGCTCGTCGAGCTGCTCCAGCGGCTGCGCACGGCGGGCCACGACGTCGCGGTCTTCACGGCCGCCTATCGCGGACTTGGCGATCACGTGTTCGCCGGGATCCCGGTCTATCGGTTCCGGTACTTCCTGCGGCGCTGGGAGAACCTCACCCACGAGGAAACGGCGACCGACCGCATGGGCCGCTCTCTCCTCTACCGCATCCTGCCGCTGTTCTACGTGGTCGCGGGGATGGTTGCCATCTGGCGTCACTGCCGGCGGCAGCGCTACGACGTGCTCCACGTGCACTGGCCCTTCCCCCTCGCGCTCTGGGGCTGGGCCGCCCAGCGCGCGCACCCGACTCCCCTCGTGACCACGTTCTACGGCGCCGAGTTGCGCCTGGTGCGGGGTTCCCTGCCCTTCCTCAAACCCCTCCTCGCGTGGGCCGCGCGGCGTGCCGATCAGGTCGTGGCGATCTCGTCCTACACGGCTGCCCAGGTGCGCGAGGTGGCGAAGGTGCCGGTCAGCGTGATTCCCTACACGACGAGCCTTACAAAGCCGACAGTCCAGAGCCGCCCGGCCGGGGCGCCGTTTACGGTGCTCTTCGTCGGACGACTGGTGGAGCGCAAGGGCGTTGTGCATCTGGTCGACGCCATGAGCCTCCCTCCCCTCGCGCCCGCTGCGCGTCTCGTCGTCGTGGGGGAGGGCCCCGAGCGCGGGGCCATCGAGGCCCAGATCCGCGCGCTCGGCCTCGACGGCCGGGTGATCGTCCGCGGGCAGGTCTCGGACGCCGCGCTCCAGGAGGCCTACGTCAGCGCCGACGCGCTGGCGCTTCCGGCGATCTTCGATCACCGCGGCGACACGGAGGGCCTAGGCGTCGTGCTGCTCGAGGCGATGAATCACGGCGTGCCGGTCGTGGGCAGCCGCATCGGCGGGATCCCCGACATCGTCGAAGACGAGGTCTCAGGCCTCCTGGTTCCGCCCGGTGACGCCCCGGCGCTCGCTCGGGCGCTCGCCCGGGTGCGCGACGACCCCGCGCTCGCCCGCCGACTCGCAGAAGCGGGACGTCGCGCTCTCGTGGAACGGTTCAGCTGGGACGCGATCCTGGCGCGCTGGGAAGCCGTGTATGCCGCCGTAATGCCCGCGCGTCGACCCTAGGTCTAGAAGGCGTGTCCGTCGTCGGGGGGAGGCCGGGGGGGCCGCTCCCGTAACGCCCGCAATTCCTCCCCGATCCCCGCGAGCATCTCGCCCACGAACCCAAACATGAAGAGCATCAGGCCCGCGATCTCGAGGAGCAAGACGAGGTAGAGAAACGCGCGATTACCGCGCTGATAAGCGTAGCGCTCGATGAACTCGTAGACGCCCACGCCGAAGCCGAGAAACATCAACACCGCTCCGGACACGCCAAAGAACAACATCGGCTTGCGGCCGAACCGGAGCTGAAACCACACGGAGAGCAGGTCTAGGACTCCCACGGGAACGCGCCCGATGCCGAACTTCGATTTGCCCGCACGCCGCGGTTGGAGCGGGACAGGTCGCTCGGCAAGCCGGAACCCCTCCGCGGCCGCGATCACCACCATGAAGCGGTGCCAGTCGGGCCGCGTCGTGAGCCCGTCCAACACTTCGCGGCGGTACGCCTTGACCGAGTTCAAATCCGTGACCCGCACGCCGAACAACCAGCGACACAGGCCGTTGTAGACCCAGGAGACGAAGCGTTTCTCGTAGTGCCCCTGCTTCGTTCCCGTCACGATGTCGGC
>DATLKW010000355.1:0-9544 GCA_035538175.1 Gemmatimonadales bacterium
CGTGCTGCTCGTGACGTACAGGTCCCCAGTCCCCCACAGATCGAGCACGTTGAACTCGAGCGGGGTGAACGTCTCGGAGGGGCCCACGTCGATGCCGAACAGGGGCACCTTCGCGTTCGCGTCCACGGTCGCCTCGACGCCCGAGCTTACGTGCATGTGCCAGTTCTCGCTGCCGAGCAGGCCGGTCAGATTCATCGTCGCGTGGTCGAAGATGTCACCCCCGATATCGAACGTGAGACCGCCCCCGCCGGGGAAGCTGAACTCGACCGTGAACGTCGGCCCGAACGAGAGCTTCGCCCCGAGATCCCCGAGCGAGATGACCTTGGCGCCAGCATCGAAATGCGGGTGCGCGTCCCACTGGAACTTCACGCCGTCCACCACCGTGAGGGTCAGGCCCGTGCGGCTGGTGTCCGCGGCCTCGAAGTGCGGTTCGACGGTGGTGTTGCCGATGTCGCCCTCCACGCCGACGACGAGCCCGAGTTTGATCTGCCCCGAGTCGGGGCCGATCTTGAATTTCCGCACGAACCCGAAGTCCGGGATCGGCACGTCGATTTGGACCGATCCGTTCCCGGTGAGCTGAAAGTCGAGCGCCGCGCTCACCTTCTGGTCCACGGTCGCGTGCGCGTTGAACCCGGTCGTCAGGTCGAAGCCAGCGCCCACGTCCACGCCGCCCGTGAGCGAGAACATCCCGCTCAGCACCTTAGCCGAGATGTTGGCGCAGCCGCTCGCGACGCCACTCGCCGCGCAGAGGTCGAGGTTGCTCAGCAGGAACGCGAGGGCCGAGTCGAGCACGTCGCTCGGGGCGAGGATCGATACGCGGGGCGGTGTCCGAGACGGAGCTCCGCCGGACGGGTGGGCGGTGCCTGGCTGGCTCGCCGCCTCCCACGGGCCCCAGCTCACCCTGCCATAGGGGGAGGGCGCGCTACCCGCGCCCTGGGTCAAGGGAATGCGCACGTGGAAGTCCGGGTAGACCTCGCTCCAGGCGGCCGGTGCCAGCTGTAGGGTCAAACGGCCCGGGCTCAGGGACACTGAGACGACGCGACCGAGGAAGAGGCCGCCCTGGCGACCGGCGACGTAGTCCCCGCTGGCGACGACGGGCGCCGTGCCGACGATCTGGAACGCATACACCCCGGCCGCGCGCTCGGCGGCGGTACCCGCGAATGGCAGCTGGGTCGAGTCGACGACCACGAGACGAATCGGGGCCCGTAGGGTAGCGGCTTGCGAGGCCCCTGATCCGGGTCCGGGGAGCACGGCGTCACTGCTGCAGGCGGCGATGACGGCGAGCGCCGCGGAATTCAGAAGCAGGGAGGTCCGCACACATGCCTCCATGGCTGGCTGGCGATCGGCGGCGCAGTAGCACTTCAAGGGCGGGGCAGAGTGGGATCGCGGCGTCCGTCCTCAGGAGTGGTCCGCCATTGTGTCCCTTCGATGGTGCCACAATAGGACCACATTCGGTATACCATTCCGTGATTATTGTCACGTATTGAGGGCATGCAGCGGAACTGTATGCCAGTGAACGGATTCCACGGTCCCTGCTGACCTTGTCCAGCGGAGCGAACGCTGACCGACGCGACCCAAGGGGCTCACTCCTTCCCGCCTCCCCCCAACCGGGAGGATCGCGGTGAACAGGGGCTTGGCGTCAATCCACCCCCCTCGCTCGCGAGCCGCGCGGTTGGGAGTGCGGACGAGCGTGCGACGCGACGCCACGTCTCGGGGTGCGGAATGCGCGGGTTCAACACGCGCGACTTGATGAGCGCCGACCGCGAGGGATCGCGTCGCTGAGCGTCCGCGCAGTGCGCGACTTCGAGCGGGAAGAGTGACCGAGGCGTTCAGTGGATGGCGTTCGGCGCGGGTTCTAATTGCGGTGGATCGCGGCGAGCCTCGTCGGAGTGTGATCGAACGACCGTGGAGCGATGACCGGCACGCGCGGGCCGGCCGGATCTCACCGCACCGCCGCGGAGCGCGCGCGAAGGGACCCGGGCGCGCGGCGGCAGCGCCCGCAACCTTCGGGTTGACGCGCGCTTACGCCCCGGGTATAGTTCGCCGCCGCAGGCGACCGAGTCTTTACTGAAGAGCGAGGGGAATGAAGACGTTCAGTTTGCGCAAAGAAGACGTGGAGCGGCGCTGGTTCGTGGTCGACGCGGCCGGGCAGCCCCTCGGACGGCTCGCGAGCCGGGTGGCGCAGCTGCTGCGCGGGAAGCACAAGGTCACCTTCACCCCGCACGTGAATGGCGGCGACTGCGTGGTGGTGGTGAACGCCGCGCAGGTGAAGCTGACCGGCCGCAAGCTCGAGCAGAAACGCTACTTCCGGCACACGGGCTATATGGGCCACGAGCGCTTCGCGTCGTTAAAGGTCGTGATGGAGCGGCACCCCGAACGGGTGATTGAGCGCGCGGTGTGGGGCATGTTGCCCAAGACCACGCTCTCGCGCCAGAAAGTGAAGCAGATGTTGAAGGTGTATGCGGGGGCCGAGCATCCGCACCGCGCCCAGCAGCCGCAGGCGCTCAGTCTTGAGGGGATTCGATGAGCTCCGCCGTGACGCCGGAGCTGCGCTGGCATGCGGTGGGGCGGCGCAAGGTGGGGGTGGCGCGGGTGTATCTCACCCCGGGGTCAGGCAAGTGGAACATCAACGGGCGCACGCTCGGCGACTATTTCCCGCGCGCATCGCTCGTGTCGCACATTCAGCACCCGTTCACGGCGACCGACACGCTCGGCGCGTTTGACGTGCGCGCCCCGGTGCGGGGCGGCGGGGTGACGGGCCAGGCCGGGGCGTTGCGCCTCGCGATCGCGCGGGCGTTGTGTCTCGCCGACGAGCGGCATCGCAAGAAGTTGCGCGAGCAGGGATTGTTGACGCGCGATCCGCGGGTGGTCGAGCGGAAGAAGCCCGGGCGCGCGGGCGCCCGGAAGCGGTTCCAGTTCAGCAAGCGGTAACCCGGTGGCGCGCGCGGGGGCGCCGTTGCCCCGCGGTCGGCACCGAACTCACACGTCGCCCGATCTGCACCCGGGTCCCCCTGCGGGGGGTGGTGGCGGAGATGACGGCGGCGGCGGATCAAACCCACGAAAGGTGTACATGACGCAGCCTCAGTTGCAGCAACTGCTGGAAGCGGGCGTGCATTTCGGGCATCAGACGCGTCGCTGGAATCCCAAGATGCGCCGGTTCATCTTCGCCGAGCGCTCCGGCATCTACATCATCGATCTCCAGAAGACCCTGCACCAGATTCAGCAGGCGCAGGAGCTCTTGCGCGGCGTGGTGTTGAAGGGTGAGGGCGTGCTGTTTGTCTGCACGAAGAAGCAGCTCAAGGCGATCCTCCAGGCCGAGGCGCAGAAGTGCGGGGCGTTCTACGTCACCGAGCGGTGGCTCGGCGGGACGCTCACGAACTTCCAGACGATCAAGCGGCAGATCAAGCGCCTGAAGGAGCTGGAGCAGGGCAGTGCCGAGGGCGAGTTCGAGCATTACACGAAGAAGGAGCAGCTCCTCTTCGACCGGGAGCGCGTGAAGCTCGAGAAGTATCTCTCCGGGATCAAGAACATGAATCGGCTGCCGGGCGCGTTGTTCGTGGTCGACTCGAAGAAGGAGCGGATCGCGGTCGCGGAGGCGAATAAGCTGCACATCCCGGTGGTCGCGATCGTGGACACGAATGCCGATCCCGACCTGATCAACGTCCCGATTCCGGGCAACGACGACGCGATCCGGGCCGTGTCGTTGATCACGGCCGCCATTTCGGACGTGATCACCGAGGCGCGCCATCAGACGCCGTTGCGCGACGCGGCCGAGGAGGGCGAGGGGGTGACCTACTCGACCGAGACCGGGGTGGAGACGGAGGTCGAGGGCGAGAAGAAGAAGCGGCCGGTGCGCCGCAAGCGGCGGCCCAAGCCGGAGGCGATCGCGGCGCGGCTCAAGACCGAAGAGGGCCCCCCCGCGGCAGAGCCGAGCGGAGAGCCGAGCGGCGGGAGCGAGGGCTAGGCCTCGGGGCCGTCTGCGGAGAGGACCACCGACCGCCGCCGATCGAGCCCCCGGGCCGAGGGCGGCGTTTTTCTAGAGGAGCAAGGAGCATGGCAAGCGTGAAGGAGATTCCGGCGAAGCTCGTGGCCGAGCTGCGCGCCCGTACGGGCGCCGGCATGATGGATTGCAAGAAGGCGCTCGAGGAGACCGGGGGCGACGTGGAGCAGGCCGTGGACGTGTTGCGCAAGAAGGGCGCCGCCAAGGCCGACAAGCGGGCCGAGCGCGTGGCGTCGGAGGGCGTGATCGGCTCCTACGTGCATCACAACGGCAAGCTCGGGGTCATCGTGGAGCTCAACAGCGAGACCGACTTCGTGGCGCGCACGCCGGAGTTCCACACCCTGGCGCGCGACCTGGCCATGCACATCGCCTCCGCGAACCCGCTCGCCGTGCGCATCGAGGACCTCTCCGCCGAGGTCGTGGCGCGCGAGCGCGCGGTGTACGAGGCCCAGGTGGCTGAACAGAAGAAGCCCGAGGCGATCCGCGCGAAGATCGTCGAGGGGATGCTGAAGAAGTTCTACGAGGAGAACGTGCTGCTCGAACAGAAGTTCGTGAAGGACGACAAGCGGACGGTGGGCGAGCTGGTGAAAGAGCTGTCGGCCAAGACGGGGGAGAAGGTCGTCGTGCGCCGCTTCGCGCGGCTCAAGATCGGGGAGGGCTGAGGGGTGGCGGCGGCGCCGCGCGGGCGCCTCGCCTACCCGCGCGCCCTGCTCAAGCTCTCCGGCGAGGCCTTCGCCGGCGAGCGCGGCGCGGGCGGCGGGATCAATTTCGGCATCATCGAGAAGGTGGGCGACGAGCTCAAGGCAGTCGCCGGGATGGGCGTGCAGCTCGGGCTCGTGGTGGGCGGCGGCAACATCCTCCGGGGCACGGCGGCGAGTGAGCAGGGCGTGGACCGGGTGTCCGCCGACTACATGGGGATGCTCGCCACGGTGATCAATGCGCTGGCCCTGCAGGACATCCTGGAGAAGAAGGGCGTCGACACCCGGGTGATGACGGCGATCCGCATGGAGGAGCTCGCCGAGCCCTACATTCGGCGGCGGGCGGTGCGTCATCTGGAGAAGGGGCGCATGGTGATCTTCGCGGGGGGGACGGGAAACCCGTACTTTTCCACCGACACCGCCGCGGTGCTCCGGGCGCTCGAAATCGAGGCGAAGCTCTTGCTCAAGGCGACGAACGTGGACGGCGTCTACACGGCGGACCCAAAGCGGGACCCGAAGGCGCGGTTCCTGCCCGAGCTCTCCTTCCGCGAAGCCCTGGTGAACGGCTACGCCGTGATGGACGCGAACGCGTTCGGGCTGTGCCAGGAGAACAACCTTCCCATCGTGGTGTTCAACATCAACCAGCCCGGCGCCACGGCGAGGGTTCTGGCCGGCGAGCGCGTCGGCACGATCGTGCAATGACCACCCTCGCGGACCACACGAAGCAAGCCAAGCAGGCGATGGACAAGGCGGTGGAGGCGGTGAAGCGCGAGTTCGCGACCGTGCGAACGGGGAAGGCGACCACCGCGCTCCTCGATCTCGTGCGCGTGGAGGCCTACGGCAGCGAGGTGCCGCTCACCCAGGTGGCGAGCGTGGCGGCCCCGGAGCCGAAGCTTCTGACGGTCCAGCCCTGGGACCGCTCGCTCGTGAAGGCGGTCGAGAAGGCCATCCTCGCGTCCGATCTCGGGCTCACCCCCGCCAACGACGGGACGATCATCCGCATCCCGATTCCGCCCTTGACCGAAGAGCGGCGGCGCGAGCTCGTGAAGGTGGTGCACAAGTTCGCGGAGGAGGGGCGCGTCGCCATTCGGCATGCCCGGACCGAGGCGATCAACCGGACGAAGAAGACCGAGCACGTCTCCGATGACGAGAAGAAGCACACCGAGAAGGAGGTGCAGAAGCTCCACGATGACCACCTGAAGCTCGTGGAGGAGACGGTCAAGGCGAAAGAAGCCGAGATCATGGAGGTCTAGGGATGGCGGACGACCTGCTCGCGCAGATCCGGGTCAATGGGGGCGTGCCCCACCACGTCGCCGTGATCATGGACGGCAACGGGCGGTGGGCGCGCGAGCGGCGTCTGCCGCGCCCGTTGGGGCACCGAGCGGGGATGAAGGCGGTGCGGGAGGTAGTCGAGGGGGCGATCGAGGCGGGAGTCGAGGTCCTCACGCTGTTCGCCTTCTCCGCCGAGAACTGGCAGCGGCCGCGCCTCGAGGTCGCGGCGCTGATGGAGCTCTTGGAGGAGTACATCGCCCGCGAGCTCGTGGAGCTGCGCGGACAGGGCATCGCGGTCCACGTGCTCGGCGACCGGACGCGGCTCGCGCCGGGGGCGCGCGCGGCCGTGGAGCGGGTGGAGCACGAGACCGCAGACGGGACGCGGCTCGCCCTGAACCTCTGCATCTCGTACTCGTCGCGCGCCGAGCTGGCGCGCGCCGCGCGCCTCTTGGCGGAAGATGTGCTGAAGGGGGCGAAACGCCTCGAGGACATCGGGGAGGAGGCGGTGCAGGCGAAGCTCTATACCGCGCCGTGGCGGGATCCCGACCTCTTGATCCGGACGTCGGGCGAGCACCGCCTCTCGAACTTCCTCCTGTGGCAGCTCGCCTACACCGAGCTCTACGTGACCCCCGTCCTCTGGCCCGACGTCACGCGTCGCGACCTGTTTCAAGCCATCCTCGACTATCAGCGCCGCGAACGCCGCTTCGGCAACGTGCCCGTGTGATGTCGCGCAATCTGCTCGTGCGGATCGGCTTCGCGGTCCCGGCGATCGCCGTGACGCTGGTCGTGGTCTACCTAGGCGGCTGGACGCTCGCGGTGGTGGTCGCGGTGCTCGGGGTGCTCGGGACACGCGAGGTGTACGACTTCGCGCGGATGCAGGGGGTCGAGCCCTTCGAGTGGATTGGGTTCGTCGGGGCCGCCCTCTGCCCGCTCGCCGTCTATTGGGTGAAGGGCTACGCCGAGTGGGAGCCCGTGGTCTATGCGGGCGCCCTCTGGTTGCTCGTCGTGCTGTTGGTGGCGGCGGCCCGGGGACCCGACCGTCGCCCCCTCGCGGCGGTCGGCGTCACGGTGTTTGGCGGCCTGTACGCGTCGGCCCTCTTGGCCTTCATCGTGGCGATCCGCCACGGCCCTCACGCGGATGCCCACCCGCGCGGGTCGGCCGCGCTCGCCGTGATGCCGCTCGTGGTCACCTGGGTGTGCGACACCAGCGCTATGGCCGTCGGCACGCTCGTCGGTGGAGCGAAGCTCGCCCCGGTCCTGTCGCCCCGAAAGACGTGGGCGGGGGCGGGCGGCGGCGTGGTGGGCGGCCTCGCGGCCGCGCTCGTCTATGGCCCCCTCGTGTTGAACCGGGTCGCGCTCGGACTCCCCGTGGGCGCGCTCGTCGCGATCGGGCTCGTGGTGAGCGTGGCGGGGCAGGTGGGCGACGTCGCGGAGTCGCTCTTCAAGCGTGAGGTGGGCGTCAAGGACTCCTCCACGCTCCTTCCGGGCCACGGCGGCATTCTCGATCGCCTCGATTCGCTGTACTTCGTGCTGCCGCTGACGGCCGGCCTGTTGCGTCTTTTCGGCGTGGCATGAGCGTCGGCGTTGCCATTCTGGGATCGACGGGCTCGATCGGCTGCGCCACGCTGCGGGTGTTGGCGCGCCAGCGGGAACGCTTCCACGTCACGGCGCTCACGGCGTACTCGAACGCCGCGCTGCTCGAGCGGCAGGCGGCCGAGTGGCATCCCGCCTACGTCGGGCTCGTCAACGGCGCGACGGGGTCGGGGCTGGGCAGCGGGACCAGAGCGTTGGGGGTGACCGGCCGGGGGAGCGGGTGTTTGGTCGAGGCCGCGACGCATCCCGATGCTCGGGTCGTCGTGAACGCCATCGTGGGGGCGGCGGGGCTCGAGGCGACCCTCGCCGCGTTGCGCGCGGGCAAGCGGGTGGCGCTCGCCAACAAAGAAACGCTCGTGATGGCGGGGGAGCTCGTCACCCGCGCGGCGAAAGAGGGCGGCGGGGAGTTGATCCCCGTCGACTCCGAGCACAGCGCCGTGCTCCAGTGTCTCGCGGGGCGGGGAAGCGCGGAGCTTGCGCGCCTCATTCTCACGGCCTCGGGGGGTCCCTTCCGGACGTGGAGTCCCGAGCGCGTGGCGAGCGCTACCGTGGACGAGGCGCTCCGCCACCCGACCTGGAAGATGGGGAAGAAGATCACGGTCGATTCGGCGACGCTCGTGAACAAGGCCCTCGAGGTAATCGAGGCGCATTTCCTCTTCGCCTTGCCCTACGAGGCGGTCCAGGTGGTGGTGCACCCGCAGTCCGTGGTCCACGCCTTCGTCGAGTTCGTGGACGGCTCTGTGCTTGCCCAGGTCGGGTTCCCGACGATGGAGCTCCCGATCCTGTATGCCTTGACGCACCCGCGGCGGGTGCCGGATGCGGGCCCGCGGCGGTTCGACCCGGTGGCGGCCGGCGCCCTGACCTTCGAGCCGGTCGACGCGGAGCTCTATCCCGCCTACGGGCTTGGGCGCGCGGCGGCCGCGGCGGGCGGCACCGCGCCCACGGCGTTCAACGCCGCGAACGAGGTGGCGGTGGAGCTGTTCCTCGCCGGTCGGATCCCGTTCGGGCGGATCGCCGCGACGATCGCGCGCGTGCTTGAGGAGTATCGCGGGGGGGCGGTGGACACCTTCGAGGCCGTGCTCGCCGCGGACGCCGAGGCGCGCCGGCGCGCGCGAGAGGCGGCCTGCCGTTGACGGGGGTCCCGCTCACGATTGGCGCGTTCATCGTCGTCATCGGCGTGCTGATCTTCATTCACGAGGCGGGGCATTTCGTGGTCGCCAAGGCCGTCGGCATCCAGGTGCTGCGGTTTTCGCTCGGCTTCGGTCGCCCGATCCTGAGCTGGCGCCGCGGCGAGACGGAGTACTGGATCTCCTGGATTCCGTTCGGCGGCTACGTGAAGATGGCCGGGCTAGAAGACGAGGGCGTGACGGGGCAGCTCGAGGGCGGTCGCAGCGCACAGCCAATCGATCCGGCGCGGGCCTTCGACCGACGGCCGGTGTGGGCGCGGCTGCTCGTCGTGTGCGCCGGCGTGACGATGAACGTGGTCTTGGCGTTCGTGGTGTACGCGGTGCTGGCGGGCACGGTGGGCACCCCCGAGCTGGAAACGACGACGATCGACTCGGTCGAGGCGACGCACCTGCCGGCGGGCGCCCGGGCGCTCGCCTCGCTCGCGGCCGGGGATCGCATCCTCCGTATTGACGACGACACGGTGCGGACCTGGAGCGACGTGATGCGGAGAATCGTGACCGGGCCGTCCGAGCTGCGCTTCGGGATCGCCGGCCGCGACGCGCCGGTGGTGGTGCGGTTCGGCGGCGGAGGTCTGGCCGAGCGGCAGGCGGTAGCGGAGGCCTTGGTGCCCGAGGAGCAGGTCACGGTGCAGCGGCTCGAGGCCGACCGCCCCGCCGCGCGCGCGGGGCTCGAGCCCGGGGACGTCGTCCGTGCCGTGGACGGAGTGCCCGTGCGTTCGGTCGACCGGTTCCTTGAGCGGATCTGGACGAGTGCCGGGCGCCCGCTCGCGTTCGACGTGCGGCGCGGCGGCGCG
>DATLKW010000356.1:0-24067 GCA_035538175.1 Gemmatimonadales bacterium
TCGTCGGGAGCTGGTCGTTCTTTGCCGTCACGGTGGAGATCCACCGCACCGAGCTCATGGAATCCACGGCGTGGCTGGCCTCGTGCGCTACGCCATTCAGGTAGGGCTCGTGCGCCCCGAATCCTAGGTAGTCGTTCCCCCCAAACCCGGGTCTTTTCCCGACTCCGCCGTCCGCTCGCGCTCGCTAGGCTAGTCCGAGGAAGGCTGCATGATTAACGCCATCCGGTGCTTGCCACCCGCGTATGACGGTCCGCATTCTCCTGCTTGAGGACGTCCCCTCCGACGCCGCGTTCGTCGAGCTCGAGCTCCGAAAGATCGGGCTCGATTACCCCGCCCGGCGTGTCGTGACCCGCCTCGACTTTCAGCAGCGCGAGATCCAGAACCGCACGGACCTTATATTCAGGGAGTGCTGGCCGCACTCGCCAGTATCGAAACCGCCCGTGGCCTCGCGCGTGCAGACACCGTGAAGCGCACGCCGATCGCGCTGACGCTCACCACCGCCCCATTCGCGAACAACGGGCGCGACGTGCGGGACGCGTCGTGAGGCGCGCATTGGCCCGCGTCGGACCACCGGATCAGGGCCTGCTCTCGGCCGTGGTAGAGGCATCCCCCACGGGCATCCTGTTGGTCGACCGAACAGGGCGCATTGTGATGGCCAACGAGCAGATCGAGCGGATCGTTGGATACCCACGCGCCGACTTGATCGGTCGTGCGCTGGATGACCTGCTACCGGAGCGATCCCGCGCCGTCCATCGAGGCCACCTCGTGGCCTTCCGCGCCGATCCCCATCCACGTCAGTTAGGAGCGAGCCGCGAGCTGTGCGCGCGGCATCGGGACGGTCACGAGGTACCGGTGGAGATCGGCTTGGCCCCGGTCACGTACGACGGCAAGGAGTATGTGCTCGCATCGGTGATCGATATCTCGGAGCGCCGGCGCACCGAGGCGCAGCTCCGCTGGCTATCGCTTGCCGTCGACCAGGGCCCCACGTCGGTTATCATGACCGATGTGGCGGGCAACATCGTGTACGTGAACCCGAAATTCACTGAGGTCACAGGCTACACCTTGGACGAGGTGCGAGGCAAGAACCCGCGGCTCCTGCAATCCGGCGCGACACCGCCAGACGTGTATCGCGACCTCTGGGCGACGATCACCGCCGGCCGGCCCTGGCACGGCGAGATCCTGAACCGTACGAAGGCCGGCGCCCCGTACTGGGACGCGATGTGGGTCTATCCTATCCGGGGGCCAGACGGGTCGGTGACGCACTTTCTCGCGCTCAAAGAGGACGTCACCGACCGCCACACGGCCGAGGAGGCCCTCCGGGCGAGCGAGGTGTATCACCGCACCATCCTCGAGAACATCGGCGATGCGGTGTTCATCGTCGACGCGACAGGCCACTTCCTTGACGCCAACCCCCGTGCCTGCGACCTGACGGGCTACACGCGCGACGAACTCCTCGCCCGCACGGTGGCCGACACCTATCCTCCGGAACAGCGTGACGTGGCTGCCGAGCGTGTGTCGCTGGCGGCGAGTGGAAGTGCGGTCGTTGTTGAACGACCGGTGGTGCGCAAGGACGGGAAGGTCGTGGTGGTGGAAGCGAACGCCCATCCGCTTGCGAGTGGCCGCATGGTGGTGACCATGCGAGATGTCACCAAGCGGCGCGAGCTGGAGCAGCAGCTGCGCCAGTCGCAGAAGATGGAGGCCGTCGGACGGCTGGCCGGCGGCGTGGCGCATGACTTCAACAACGTCCTCACGGCCATCTTCGGCTACGCCGACCTCTTGCTCGAGGATCTGCCGGATGTCAGCCCACAGCGACAGGACATACAGGAGATTCGCAAGGCCGCGGAGCGCGCTTCCGGTCTCACGCGCCAGCTACTTGCCTTCAGCCGCCAGCAGGTGCTCAAGCCCGTAGTACTGAGTCTGCACGAGCTCGTCGAAGACTTCGAGAAGATGGTCCAGCGTCTGCTCGGCGAGGACGTGAAGCTGCTCCTTCACCTCGCGGCCGATGCGGGGAACGTCCGGGCGGACCCCGGGCAGCTCCAGCAGGTAATCATGAACCTGGCCGTCAATGCGCGCGACGCCATGCCAACCGGCGGCGACCTCGTGATCGAGACTGCCAATGCGGAGTTGAGCGAGCAGTACGCCGAGCTCCACCAACCGGTGGTTGCCGGTCCCTACGTCATGCTGGCCGTAAGCGATACGGGCACGGGCATGACGCCAGAGGTGAAGGCCCGGCTCTTCGAACCGTTCTTCACGACGAAGGAGCGCGGTAAGGGCACCGGACTCGGTCTATCCACCGTGTACGGGATCGTGAAACAGTCGGGCGGCTACGTTTGGGTGTACTCGGAACTCGGGCGTGGAACAACCTTCAAGATCTATCTGCCTCGGGTGGACGCGCCTCCCGATCGTGTGGCGTCGCCGCCAGAGGCGGGGACCCTCACGGGGACCGAGACCGTCCTCATTGCCGAGGACGACGCCGCGCTTCGGCCTCTGGTGAAGGGCCTGCTCGAGCGGCTCGGCTACACAGTACTCGAAGCCGAGAACGCCGCTCAGGCCCTGTCGCTCGCCGAGGCGCATAGCGGCCCGATCCACATCCTCGTGGCCGACGTCGTCATGCCCGGGGAGAGCGGACGCGAGCTGGCTCGCCGGCTGGCCGAGTCCCGTTCCGACACGAAGGTGCTGTACGTGTCCGGCTACACCGGCGACGCCATCGTGCACCACGGTATGCTCGAGCCTGGGCTCAATTTCCTCCAGAAGCCGTTCACGCCGTCGGCCTTCGCCCGCAAGGTGCGCGAGGTGCTGGACCGGTCGTAGGTGGACGAGCGGCAGCTCCACCTCGACGTCCAGCGGCGTCTCGCTGAGCATTTGCTCGCGGACAGCACTGGTCCCGCGCTGGCCCACCTCGTATTGGTGGCGCTGGTCACGCGGCTCGTCTGGGGCCTCGTCCCCCGGGGTGCGTTCATCGCGTGGGTGGCCGCGATCGTGTCCCTCATCGCCGCCCGGGTTGTCCTATGGCGGTGGATGCGGCTCCGCCGCCAGCCCCCAGCGGCAGTCGCCAACGTAGCCCGCGTCGCCATGACCACCCTGGGACTCGCGTGGGGTGTGGGTACCGCCTTCGCGGCTCCGCGCCTTCCGTTCACGACGGTCGCGGCGATTGCGATGGGGCTCGCGGGCCTGATCGCTGGAGCAGTCGCGACCCTGGTAGCCGACCGGTGGACCTTCAAACTGTTCGTGATGGCGATGCTCGGTCCTGTGGTGATCGGTATCCTGTTCAGCGGATCGGAAGGCCCCACTTCGACGGAGTTCGTGCTGATCGTTGCGTTCGCTGCGTTCATGTGGCGCGAGCATCACCGCGCCCACGACACCTTTATCGAGCGCCTGCGCACCGAGCAGCTGCTGCGGGCCAGCGAAGCCCGGTTTCGGCTACTCGCTGACTCTAACATCCTCGGCATCGGATTCTGGCATGCGAGCGGAGCGGTCAGCGACGCTAACGACGAGTATCTCCGCACGATCGGCTATACCCGCGAGGACCTGAATGCCGGGGCCGTGAATTTCCGCCTTCTGACGCCGCCTGAGTACGCAGCCACAGACGCCCGCGTCCTGGAGCGCCTTGCAGCGGGAGAGCAGGTGCCGCCATGGGAGAAGGAGTTAATCCGAAAGGATGGCCGGCGGGTCCCTGTCATGCTCGGGGTCGCGCCCAACAAGGATCGCCCCGACCGTGGCGTCGTGTTCACGCTCGACATCACCGATCGCAGAGCGGCCGAGGAGAATCAACGCGTCCTGATGCGGGAGCTGCAGGCAGCCCTCGCCGAGGTCAAGACGCTCCGTGGCTTCCTGCGAATCTGCGCCAGTTGCAAGCGGGTCGCGACCGACGACGGCGAGTGGGAGCAATTCGAATCGTATATCCGCAATCACAGCGACGTCGAGTTCAGTCACGGCATCTGTCCCGATTGCGCCCGGAAGTGGGCGAGCGACATGGGCAGTTGAGGTCTTCAGTGCGGCTGCCAAGCGGCACCTCGACGAGGCGAGTGGGTGAGCCGTCTTACACGATCATCCACGAGGCCGATCTCGCTTGCGCGCTCGCGAACCGGTCAACGGCAAAGGCTGAGCCTTCCACGGCGACTGTGCCCTCTCTAAGTTGAGGCCAGCCAATACGACTGGCCCCTCGTCCAACGGCAGGACACCAGACTTTGGATCTGGGTATGGTGGTTCGAATCCACCGGGGCCAACTGCCTTCGCGACAACGTCTTTTGGGACCGCTTGAAGTCCAAGGAGCTCGAACTAGCGGCCGGACAACACCGGGAGCACGCAGAGCGGACACCCGAGGCGGAGCGGATCTGGTAATTCTGGATGGAAGCTAGCCGTCCTTGATGCCAAGTACGCGCTCCTGCTGTAAAGCGGACGCAGCGCGCCATTTTCAGTCTTCTAGTGAGAATGCCAGTCCTACGCTGATTGAAGACGCCTTAGTTTTCGAATCCCCCGCATCTCGGGATCGTGCATAGCGCGCCAAAGGTCGTAGTCCTGCTGCAACCCGAGCCACCAATACGCTGGCTTACCAAGCGTGCGCTCCAGACGCAGGGCGGTGCTCGGCGTCATGGCACGCTTGCCATGGATGAGCTCATTGAGCCGTACCCTAGAGACCCCAATCGCATCTGCAAACTCAGTCTGCGTCTTCCCAAGGTCCTCGAGGAAATCCAGAATCATCTCGCCAGGATGTGTCGGTGCGCGGTTCTTCGGCAAACGGGCCGGCATAGCAAATCGCCCCTCTCGTATGGGCTTCAATGGTAGTCGGTGATCTCGACGTCGAAAACGTCCGTGCCTTCCCACCGAAAGCAAATTCGATATTGATCGTTGATCGCGATGGCCCACTGCCCTTCCCGGTCACCCTTCAGCGGGTGAAGTTTGTTGCTCGGTGGCGTTCGAAGGTCTCGATAGTGGCGAACTTGGTTAATGTCGTCTAACTTCCGCCGTGCCCTGTTCCAAGCCTCGCGTGGGCACACCTTCCGAGCTGCCTTGGAGTCAATCCCCTCAAAAATGTCCTCCGTTCCCCTGTTCGCGAACGACTGGATCATTCCATGTCTGCCGTGACCAGAGAACCGCTGCAGTATAATGCGTCACGTTACACGTGTCAATGCTGCGCGAGCCGCTGGAGGTCTTCGAGGCCGAGGGCGTCGACGCGGCGTTCGTGAATACCTTCGCGAGTTACGACCTGCCACACCACACCGACCCACACGAGGACTTCGACAAGGCGAGTCTCGGTGTGGTCAAAGTGCTCGACGGCGCCGCGGTCAGCGCTATCCCGACATGCCCTGGGAGCCCAAGGCCGCGTTCGACATGCTGGCGGACTGCTACGGCCGCTGACGGACGGCCGTCTCGCGGACCAAGGGCCGTGGGCGTCGGGCGTGCTGACAGCAGATACATCCGCTTCGTCTCGGCGACTGCGTGATAGCGGCGACCCGTGGTGGTGCACCTGTCCCCGATCCTCACATGAATCACATCCGATGGTCGTGACTCGTGCAGTGGTGAAGTGACTTGATCTGACGCCGCCGGATACTCGGTTGGCGAGTCGCTCGGTCCACCCCCACATTTCCGTACCTCCAGCAGCGCGTTCACGGACGACCGAGCGCAAATGGTCGTTCAGACCAACAGGAGTCGACGATGCGATCGCTATCGCTGATTGCGTGGACCTTGGCCGGCGTCGCAATCGGTATTGGGCCGCAATCCGGAATGGGTCAGGCGCGGCCCGAAGCCGTGCCCCTCGTTCCGGACAAGCTGGACGTCCGGGGCATCAAGGTCGAGGCGGTCGCGTATCTCGGACGCGCCGGCGTGCGCGTCACCGATGTCGCAGCCCAGGGCAGCGATGACGCCAGCCGCCTCGCCATCGTTCCCGGCGTTTCGCTTCAAGATGGTACGATCGAAGCGGACCTGAGTGGGGGCACGGCGCCTGACGCACCCCCCGCGTGGCGCGGATTTGTCGGGATCGCGTTTCGCGTTGCTGCCGACCGGTCGCGGTTCGAGTGCTTCTATTTGCGACCGAAGAACGGGCGCTCCGACGATCAGGTACAGCGCAACCACTCCGTCCAATACATCTCGGTCCCGGGATTTGGGTGGGAGAAACTCCGCACGGAGAGTCCGGGGAAGTATGAGTCCTACGCCGACTTGGTTCCGGGCCAGTGGACGCGCGTCAAGATTCAGATCGCCGGATCGAGCGCGCGCCTGTTCGTCAACGGGGCCGACCAGCCCGTGCTCGTCGTGAACGACCTCAAGCAACCCCCGGCAACCGGTGGAATCGCGCTGTGGGTAGGACCTGGGACGATCGCCCATTTTTCCGACCTCAAGGTGACCAAGTGACGCCGGTCGACGGGGCGGGCACCCGACCCGTGCCCGAAGACCGGAGATCGGCTCGGCGACCGAGGGATGGTGGTCCGAGCGCACGGGAGGCATCTTCCCACATGATCCCCGACCTCACCCGACGCGAATTCGTGACCACCACGGGCGCTCTCGTGGCCGGCGCGGTCGCACCGTTCCCGATGACGCACTCACCGCACCCCGCCCCGGCAGACAGCACGGTCGTCCTCTTCCAGGGCGACTCGATCACCGACGCGGGCCGCGATCGGAGCGCCGCAAACCCAAACGAGGCGCGCGCCCTGGGCTCGGGCTACCCCCTACTCGTCGCCGCCGCCGCGCTCGCGGCGCATCCTGAACGCGACCTCCGGTTCTACAATCGCGGCGTGAGCGGCAACAAGGTGCCCGACTTGGCCGCGCGGTGGGCCGCCGAGACCGTGGCGCTCGCTCCCGCCGTCTTGAGCATTCTGATCGGCGTGAACGACTTCTGGCACAAGCTCGGGCAGGGCTACACTGGCACGGTCCAGGATTACGAAACCCAGTACACCGCCCTGCTCGACGAGACCCGGCGGGCCCTGCCCGCGGTGCGCGTCTTGGTACTCGAGCCCTTCGTGCTCCGCTGTGGCGCCGTGGACGCGCGGTGGTTCCCTGAGTTCGACGAGCGTCGGGCCGCGGCTCGCCGGGTGGCGGAGCGTGCCCGGGCGACGTTCATCCCGTTGCAGTCGGTCTTCGACGATCTCGCGCGCAAGAGCACGCCGCAGTATTGGGCCGGCGACGGCGTCCACCCCACGCCTGCGGGCCACGGCGTGATTGCGGGCGAGTGGCGTCGGGTGGCGCAGCTTTAGCCTGAGGCAACTCGAACCCGATGCCCCAGGCGCGCCGGGCCCCGAGGGCACCGGTCGCTTCGCACGATCTCGTACGGTCGCTCACTTCCTGAAAGACGAGGGTCATACCGCCATGCGTCTTGTCACCGTTCGGCGCTCCGTGGTGGTCGCGCCATTCCTCTATGTCCTGCTGCTCGCGGCCGCTCCCTCGCCTGCCGGCGAGTTGCGCGGCTATTCGGCCGACGCCGCGGCGGCCGAGCGCGAGTGGGAGACCAAGTTCCGCGCCCTCCCCGTGCCGGATTCGCTGCGCTCCTACATGCGCCGACTGTCGGCGCGGCCGCACCACGTTGGCTCGGCGTATGACAAGGACAACGCCGACTGGATCCTCGCCAAGTTCCGGAGTTTCGGGCTCGACGCGCACATCGAGTCGTTCGACGTGCTCTTTCCCACGCCGAAAGAGCGGGTGGTCGAGCTCGTGGCGCCGACCAAGTTCGTCGCGAAGCTCCAGGAGCCGCCGGTCGCCGGCGACCCGACGTCGAGCCAGCAGCCCGAGCAACTCCCGACGTATAACGCCTACTCGATCGACGGCGACGTCACGGGGCCGCTCGTCTATGTGAACTACGGCGTGCCCGCCGACTACGAGCGGCTCGAGCGGTTCGGCGTGTCGGTGAAGGGCGCGATCGTGATCGCGCGCTACTTCGGGTCGTGGCGTGGCATCAAGCCCAAGGTGGCCGCCGAGCATGGGGCGGTCGGGTGCATCATTTATTCCGACCCCAAGGACGACGGCTACGCCCAAGGCGACGTCTATCCGCAGGGTCCGTGGCGGCCCAGGGACGGGGTCCAGCGCGGCAGCGTGATGGATATGCCGCTCTATCCCGGCGACCCCCTCACCCCGGGCGTCGGAGCGACGAAGGATGCCAAGCGGCTACCGGTGAGCGAGGCGGCCACGATCACGAAAATCCCGGTGCTGCCGATCTCCTACGGCGACGCACAGCCGCTCCTCGCGGCCCTCGGCGGTCGGGTGGCCCCGGCCGAGTGGCGCGGAGCGCTCAACCTCACCTATCACGTCGGCCCCGGCCCCGCGCGGGTCCACCTGCGCGTGAAGTCCGACTGGAGTCTGAAGCCCTTGTACGACGTGATCGCTCGCATCCCGGGGGCGGCGGCGCCCGACGAGTGGGTGATCCGCGGCAACCATCACGACGCCTGGGTCAACGGGGCCCAGGATCCAATCTCCGGGCTCGTGCCGCTCCTCGAGGAGGCGCGCGGCTACGGGGAGCTCCTCAAGCAGGGGTGGAAGCCGCGTCGCACGATCATCTACGCGGCGTGGGACGGGGAGGAGCCGGCGCTCCTCGGCTCGACCGAGTGGGTGGAAGCCCACGCCGACGAGCTCGCCGCGAAGGCCGTCGCCTACTTGAACACCGACACGAACAGCCGCGGCTACCTGTTCGTGGGCGGGTCGCATTCGCTCGAGGCGCTCATCAACGATGTCGCTCGCGACGTCGCGGACCCGGAAACGAAGCTCACCATCTGGAAGCGGGCGCAACTCCGCGCCATCGCGGATGCGTCGTCGGCGGAGACCCGTCAGGAGCTGCGCCAGCGGGCCGACCTGCGCATCGAGGCTCTGGGGTCGGGCTCCGACTTCACGCCGTTCCTGCAGCACATCGGCATCGCGAGCTTGAACCTGGGCTTCGGGGGCGAGAGCGGCGGCGGGATCTACCACTCGATTTACGACGACTTCAAGTGGTTCACGACCTTCGACGACACGTCGTTCGCTTACAGTCGCGCGCTCGCTCAGACGGTGGGCACCGCGGTGCTGCGGCTCGCCGACGCGCAAGTCCTGCCCTACCAGTTCACCGGGCTCGCCGAGACGGTCGCCAGCTACACGAAGGAGGTCGAGAAGCTCGCGAAGGACAAGCGGGACGAGATCCGCGAGCGGAATCGCGAGCTCGAGGAGGGCGTGTTCGCGGGCGCCGATGATCCCCGGCAGCCGACCGTGCCGCCCACACGGGAGGAGCTACCCCCGTACTTGAACTTCGCGCCCTTGGACAACGGCACGGACGCGCTCACCCGGGCGGCGGAGCGCTACGAGCGGGCGTTCACCCGCGCCCAGGGAGGTGGCGGGACGGCGCTCGCGCGCCCGGATGTCCAAGCCGTGAATGCCACCTTGCGGGAGAGCGAGCGCGCCCTCACCACCGCGGCCGGCCTGCCGCGGCGGCCCTGGTACCGCCACGCCGTGTACGCCCCGGGCTTCTACACTGGCTACGGCGTGAAGACGCTTCCCGGCGTGCGCGAGGCGATCGAGGAGAAGCATTGGAGTGAGGCCGAGCAGCAGATCGTGACGACGGGCAAGGTGCTCGAGCACGCGGCCGAGGTGATCGCCCGGGCGGCGGACCAGCTCGAAAAAGGGGCGCCGGGGACCTGAGCGGCGGGGCGCCCGAGCCCTGCTGGGCGACCACGTTGAACCCACGCAACGGGTCAGTGGCGGAGCGCGCGGCGCACCGCGATCGGGGGGCGCGCGCGGGCTGGGGGGGTCGGGGGGCTGGGCCGCTATGCCGGGGGGACTTGAAGTACGCGGGCCGGGGTGATTAGCATCTCTCCGCCTCCACCGACCGCGTTGCCCTATCGTATGGCACTCCTCTCAGTCGAAGCGGTTTCCAAGCGGTTCGACGGCGTGATCGCCGTCGACCAGGTCTCGTTCACGATCGATCGTGGTCAGGTGGTGGGGTTCCTCGGGCCCAACGGGGCCGGGAAGTCCACCACGATGCGCATGATCACGCAATTCTACGAGCCCGACACGGGCGCGATCCGCCTCGATGGCGTACCGCTCGCCGAGGCGGGGCGCGAGGCGAAACGTCGCATCGGCTACCTCGCCGAGAACAACCCCTTGTACGACGACATGCTGGTGTGCGACTACCTCGCGTTCATCGCGGAGCTGCGAGGGCTGGTGGAGCCTGGACGCCGACAGGCGATCGAGGAAGCGGTGGCGGGCACGGGGATCGAGACGGTGTATTACCGGCCGATCAACGAACTGTCCAAGGGGTTCCGCCAGCGCGTGGGCCTGGCGCAGGCGATCCTGCACCGGCCCGATCTGCTCGTACTCGACGAGCCGACCGAGGGGCTCGACCCCAACCAGCGCGTCGAGATCCGCCGCCTGATCGGCGCGCTCGGCAAAGACCGCACAGTGCTCCTGTCGACCCATGTGTTGCCGGAGGTGCAGCACACCTGTTCGCGGCTCCTGATCATCAGCCGCGGCAAGCTCGTCGCTGACGGCCCTGTCGACCGCCTGATCCGCCAAGCGGAGGGAGCGGTGGAGATCACGGTCGAGGCGGCGGGGGCGGGCGTTGTCGAAGCGCTCGGCAAGCTGCCGGGCGTGCGGCAGGTGCATCCCTTGGGGTCCGGGGGCGACGGCCGGGCGGTGGTGACCGTCGTGGCCGACCGGTCGACCGACTTGCGGCCCGAGATCTTCGCCTTGGCCAAGACGCGCGGCTGGACGCTGTACGAGCTGCACCAGGCGACGGGCAGCTTGGAGGAGCTGTTCCAGCAGCTGACCCAGGGCCCGGGGGAGTAAGATGACGTCGATCTGGACTATCGCGCGCCGCGAGGTGCGGGCGCTGTTCGACCAGCCCACGGCCTACATCCTGCTGGTGGTCTTCACGGGGCTCAACGCCTTCCTCTTCTTCCGCGAAGTGGAGTTGTATCAGGCGGCGTCCCTGCGGCCGATGCTCGATTTCTTGCCGTGGCTGCTCTTGTTCCTGGTCCCCGCGGTGACGATGCGGGCGCTCGCCGAGGACACGCGCTCGGGCACGCTCGAGGTGGTGCTCGCCCAGCCGATCACGGAGCTCGAGCTGCTGCTCGGCAAGTGGCTGGGGCAGGTCGTGTTCTTGTTCATCGCGCTGGCGATCACACTCACGATCCCGCTCGGGCTCGCGCTCGGCACGGCGCCCGAATTCGGCGTGCTCGTCGCGCAATATGTCGGCGCGGCGCTCCTCATCGCGGCGCTCGCGGCCGTCGGCGTCTGGGCTTCGAGCATCAGCGCGAACCAGATCACGGCGTTCATCATCGCGGTCTTCGTGATGTTCCTCCTGATCTTCGTGGGGCTCGACCAACTGCTGGTGGGGCTGCCGCCGCGCCTGGGGGCGATCGCCGCGGCGCTCGGGGTGCTGTCGCATTTCAGCCAAATCGGGCGCGGGGTGATCGATCTGCGGGACGCGATCTACTTCGTGACGCTCGCCGCCCTGTTCCTGGTGCTCGCCTACTACGCGCTGCTCGCGCGCAAGCTCACGGCGCAGGGCGAGGAGTTGAAGCGGCTGAGGCTCGGCACGGGGCTGCTCGCGGTGACGGTGGTGGTCGTCAATCTGCTCGGGCGTAACATCGGCGGCCGCCTCGACCTGACCCCGGGCCGGGCGTTCACGCTGGCGCCGGCCACGCGCCAGCTGCTCCGCAGCTTGCCCGACGTGGTCACGATCAAGCTGTTCGTCTCCAGCGCGCTGCCGAAAGAGATCGAGCTCACGAAGCGCGACGTGGACGACCTGGTGCGCGACTATCGGGCCGCCGGGCACGGCAAGGTGCGGCTGGTCGTGGCCGATCCGGGAGCCGACACCAGCGCGCGGCGCGAAGCCCGGAGCTCGGGCATCCCGCCGGTGCAATTCAACGTGCTCGGTCAGGGCGAGCTGCAGGTGAAGGAAGGCTACCTGGGGATCGCGGTGCGCTACGCCGACGCCGTCAAGACCATTCCCTTCGTCCAGGAGACGAACGACCTCGAGTATCGCTTGACCGCCGACATCCGCGCGCTCACGCATCCCGATCAGGCGGCGATCGCATTCGCCGAGGTCACGGACCCTGCGGCGATGCGCTCCCAGCGCAGCTTCGAGGCGCTGCGCGAGCAGCTCGCCCACACCTATGCGCTCAAGCCGTTCGCTCTCACCGACACGGTCATCCCGCCCGACGTGAAGGTGATCGCGTTCGCCGGGACCCCGGACACCCTCATCGACGCCCAGCGCGAGCACCTCAAGGCGTTCCTCGATCGAGGGGGCAGCGTGCTCGTGATGGCGAGCGGCATGCAGCTCTCGGACCGCGGGCCCTTCGCCTTCGCGCGGCGCGTCGGCTGGAACGCCCTGCTCGAGCCGTATGGCGTGGCCATCGCCGCCAACATGGTCTACGATCTCGCGTCCAACATGCAGGTCGGGCTCCCGGCGGGACAACTCGGCCAGGTGCTCGTCCCGTATCCCTTCTGGCTGCGCGCCCTCTCCACGGGGCGATCGCCGGTGAATGCGGACTTGGGACCCGTGCTGCTTCCCTGGGCGAGCCAAATCGACACGCTGAAGGCGGCCAAACGCGGCACGGTGACGCCGCTCCTCGTGACGAGCCGGGCGGGCGGGGCTCAGGAGACGACGGCCTTTATCGATCCGGGGGGCCAGTTCCGCCGCGACAGCCTGCGCTCGCGGGTGGTCGGGGTGCTGGCCGTGGCGCCCGCCGGCGGGCCGCGCGGCCGCGTGGCGGTGATCGGCAGTGGGGACTTCGCGAGCGACCGCTACGCCCGGAACACGCCCACGAACATCGTGCTCGTGCAGAACGCGATCGACTGGCTGGCGCAGGACGAGGCGCTGATCGCCATCCGCTCGAAAGAGCGCGCGCCTCCGGCGCTGGTGTTCACGAGCCGGGTGGCACGCGGCGCGGCGAAATACGGCAATTTGATCGGCGTGCCCCTGCTCCTCATCCTCGCCGGGGCCTTGCGGTTGTGGCGCCGGCGCCTGACGACGCGGCGCACGTTTCGGCCGAGCGCGGCGGGGCTCTCGGCGGGAGCGGCCGCGTGAACCCCCGTCACTTGAAGTGGATCGCCGGGACGCTCGCCCTCCTGCTCCTCGTCTGGGGTGGGAGCGAGCTGTTTTCGCGCGGCTCGGACACGGTGACCGGCTCGCTCGCGCTGCCGGCGCTCGGCCAGGCCGACGTCGACTCGATCCGGCTGGTGAAGGGGGCGGACTCGCTGGTGCTCGCGAAGCAGGCGTCGACCCAGTGGACGGTAAACGGCCATCGGGCGGCGGCGGCGAGTGTGGCCGACGTGTTCCAGGCGTTCAAGGACACGGCGCGCCCCGAAGTCGTCGCCGAAAACGCGTCGTCGTTCGCCCGCCTGCAGGTGGACAGCAGCTCGGGCCGCCGGCTCGAGGTGTTTCGCGGCGGCAAGAGCGTCCTCGCACTCATCGTCGGCGCCCGCGGCACCGACTATCAAAGCGTCTACGTGCGTCGGCCGGGGAGTGCTCGGGTCTATCAGTGGCGTGGGGCTCTGGCCGGGGTGGCGGACCGGCCCGCGGACGACTGGCGCGACAAGCGGATCGCAACGCTCGAGCCCGACAGCGTGGCCGCGCTCCAGGTCGAGCGGGGCAAGGAACGCTACACCCTGGCCCGGAGCGCGAAGACGTGGCGCGTAAACGGGGCCGGCGTCGATTCGGCCGCCGTCGCCCGCTATCTCGAGCGGCTGAAGGGGATTACCGCGTCCGGCTTCGCGACGCCCCGGGAAGTCGATTCCACGAAGGCCTTCCGACCGAAGCGCCGCCTCGTGGTGCGCGGCAGCCGTCAGGGCGTGCTGCTCGAGCTCAGGTTCGATTCGATCCCGAGCGGCTACGTGGTGCGTCACCTCGCCGGCGTGGGCGGCGAGGGCGCGACGGTATATCGCATGAACACGTGGGATGTGGACGGCGTGACGCCCACGGGCGAATCCTTGAAGCCCGCGAAGGCCACAAAGCCAGCGCCGCAGCGCCCGGCCCCCAAGGCCCCCAAGCCCTAGCTGCCCAACCCCTTGGCTGGGTGCAGGTTGCCGTCTATTTTGGAAGGCTCAGATGGCGGACCTCTCGCTCTCGCGGAGCCAGCTACTGCTGCTCGCCGGGACGGCCAATCGGCCCCTCGCCGAGGAGATGGCCAAGCACTTGGGTCAGCCGCTGTGTGCGGTGACGATCCGGCGGTTCGCCGACGGGGAGATCTTCGTCAAGATCGATGAGAACGTGCGCGGGCGGGATGTCTTCATCATCCAGTCGACCAACCCGCCCGCGGAGAATTACCTGGAGCTCTTGTTCTTGATCGACGCGGCGCGGCGGGCGAGCGCCGCGCGGACGACGGCGGTGCTCCCGTATTTCGGCTACGCGCGGCAGGATCGGAAGGATCAACCGCGGGTGGCGATCAGTGCGAAGCTGATGGCGAACCTGATCACGCATGCTGGGGCGGACCGTGTGTTGGGCATGGATTTCCATTCCCACCAGGTGCAGGGGTTCTTCGACATCCCGGTGGATCACCTGTATGCGGCGCCGGTGTTCGTGGCCTACTTCCGCCAGAAGGCGCTGCACGATCCCGTCGTAGTGGCGCCCGACGTCGGCTCGGCGAAGATGGCGCGCGGCTTTGCGAAGCGGCTCAACGCGTCGCTCGCCATCATCGACAAGCGGCGACCCTCGGCGAACGTGGCCGAAGTGGTGAACGTGGTCGGCGACGTCGCCGACAAGGATTGTCTCATCCCCGACGATATGATCGACACAGCGGGGACGGTTACGGAGGCGGCCGCGGCGCTCGAGCGGCTCGGGGCGCGCCGGATCTACGCGTTCGCGACCCACGCGCTCTTGTCGGGGACGGCGGTGGAGCGGCTGCGCGCCTCGTGTCTCGACGAGGTGGTCGTGGCGAACACGATCCGCATCCCCGACGAGCGGCGGTTCGAGAAGTTGAAGGTGCTGTCGATCGCGGGCCTGATGGCGAAAGCGATCGGGTACGAGCATTCGAACCAGTCGGTGAGCTCGCTCTTCGACTGACCATGCGTGAGGACTGACGATGGCCCAAACGGTTTCCCTCGCGGCGAGCCCCCGGCAAGCATCCGGCAAGGGGGCCGCGCGCCAGACCCGCTTCCGCGGCCGGGTGCCCGCCGTCATTTACGGGCACGGCCGTGAGACGCAGGCGCTCGAACTCGAGGCGAAGGCGCTCGAGAAGGCGCTGACCGGGATCGAGCCGGCGAGCACCATCGTCGAGCTGGCGGTCGATGGCAAGGCGGTGAAGACGCTGATCCGGGAGATCCAGCGCCATCCGCTGCGCCCCGACATCATTCACGTAGACTTTTACGAGATTCACGCGACCGAGAAGGTCAAGCTCAAGGTGCCCGTGCATCTCGTGGGCAATCCCGATGGCGTGCGCAACGCCGGCGGCGTGCTCGATCAGGTGACGCGGGACGTCGAGATCGAGGTCCTGCCCGAACACATCCCCGATCGGGTCGAGCTTGACGTGACGGCGCTCAAGATCGGCGACTCGCTGCACGTGCGCGAGCTCGTGATTCCGAACGCGAAGATTCTGACCGAGGCCGACCTCACGATCGCGACCGTAGTGCCGCCCCGCGCCGAAGAGGTGGCGGCGCCCACGCCCGAGGCGGCGGCCGAGGTGGCCGAGCCCGAGCTCATCCGCAAGGTGCGCGAGGGGGAGGAAGAGGAAGGCGAGGCGGCGGCCGAGGGTGGGGCGCCCGCGAAGCCCGAGGCGAAGGGGGCCCCCGCGCCCGCCAAGGGCGAGAAGACCGACAAGGCCGAGAAACCCAAGGGCGGCAAAGAGAGCTGAGGCTTGCGCGCCGTCGTGGGCCTCGGCAATCCGGGGCCAGAGTATGCGGCGACGCGGCACAACGCGGGCTTCTGGCTGGCGGAGGCGCTCGTCGCCCACTGGAGCCTTCCCCCCTTCCGGCGCGGCGAGCGGGCGCGCGTCACCGCAGGGGACGTGGACGGGGTGCCCGTCCGCGTGCTGAAGCCCACGACCTTCATGAACCACAGCGGCGCCGCCCTGGCCTCACTCCGGACGGATCCCGCCTTCGATCCCGCGCGCGACTTGCTGGTGCTCGTCGACGACTTCCGCCTTCCAGGCGGAACCTTCCGGCTACGGAGCGAGGGCTCCTCGGGCGGCCACAACGGGCTCAAGAGTATCGAGGCCGCGTTGCAGTCGCAGGCCTACGCCCGCCTCCGGATCGGCGTGGGGCCGCTCCCCGAGGGCGTGACCGACTGGTCGGAGCACGTGCTCGCCCCGTTCACGCCTGCCGAGCGCGACCAGCTCGAGGCATTACAGCCGGAGCTCGTGGCCGCGGTCACACAGTGGGCGACCGGGGGCGGACGCTAGGTGTTGCGGCTGGGGATCGTGGGTCTGCCCAATGTGGGCAAGTCGACCCTGTTCAACGCCCTCACGTCGTCGAAGGCGGCGGCGGAGAACTACCCGTTCTGCACGGTCGACCCGAACGTCGGCGTTGTCGAAGTCCCCGATCCCCGGCTCGAGCGTCTGAACGAACTCGTCCGGCCCAAGAAGAAGCTTCCCGCGACGGTCGAATTCGTGGACATCGCCGGTCTCGTCAAGGGCGCGTCCCAAGGCGAGGGGCTCGGCAACCAGTTTCTCGCGCACATTCGCGAAGTCGACGCCGTGGTCCACGTGATCCGCGCCTTTGACGATCCCGACGTGATTCACGTGATGGGACCCGTCGACCCGGTGCGGGACCACGACGTGGTCACGAGCGAGCTCGCGCTCGCCGACCTGGCGGTCGTCGAGCGGCGGCTCGAAAAGACGCGCAAGACGGCGCGCGCGGGGGACGCGGACGCGCAGGCCGAGCTCGCGCTGCTCGAGCGCGTGGTGGCCGAGCTCAACGCGGGGCGCGGGGCGCGGGAGGCAGGCGAGGCGGAGGAGGCGGTCGCGCTGCTGCGCCAGCTCGGGCTGCTCACGGCGAAGCCGATCCTGTACGCCGCGAACGTCAACGAGGAGGACCTGGCGCACGGCGGGGGGGCGCGGCTCGGCGAGCTGCGGGCCGCGGTCCAGGCGCACCACGAGGAGGCCGAAATCGTGCTGTTCTCGGCCAAGTTCGAGGCCGAGCTCGGGGAGTTGTCGGGAGAGGAACGGCGGGAGTATCTCGGCACGGCGGGGGTAACCGAGCCCGGCCTCGACCGGTTAATCCACGCCGGCTACCGGCTGCTCGGCTTCCAGACGTTCTTCACCGTGGGGGAGAACGAAGTGCGGGCCTGGACGATGCATCGGGGCGACACGGCGTTCGACGCGGCGGGCGAGATCCATTCCGACTTCCAGCGGGGCTTCATCCGCGCCGAAACCGTGTCCTACGAGGACTTCGCCCGCGTGGGGTCGTACAAGGCCGCCTGTGAGCAGGGGCTCGTGCGGAGTGAGGGACGAGAGTACGTCGTGCGTGATGGGGACATCCTGCTGTTCCGCTTCAACGTCTAGGACTGGCTCCACAGCAGGATGGCGCCGCGGGTGCCCCCGCTCCCGTCGCCAAGCTCGACCGGGACCTCGATCGCATGCCGGTACACCTCCACCCCCGCCAGATGGTCGAGACGCAGCCCCTCCACAAACTCGGGTACCACGCGCATCCCGTCGAGGAAGACCGACATGGCGCATTGGCCCGCGAACACGAGGGCGCAGAGGCCAGCCCGGCACCGGAGCACGACCCCGGCCTCGTCGAGCAACGTCCGGAGCGATTGGGCGCCGCGCCGATCGAGATCCGCCACGGTGTAATAGCGGCCCAATCCCCACTGCTTGCGCTCGTAGAAGCCAGCCAGGGTCCGCGTGGCGCCGACGCTTCTCGCTTCTACCAGGACGGGGGACAGCGCCACGGCGCTCACGTCGAGGAGCACCGCCAGCGTCAACGTCGTGCCGCGCGTGAGCGTGATCTCGTGCTCGTAGGAGAGGCTGTCCCCGTACACGATCCGCACCGTCCGCCGTCCGGGCGCGAGGCGCTCGATGGTGAACCGACCGGCGCTGTCGCTCACGCCGAACGCCTGCGCCCCGCGCACGGCGACCATGGCACCCGCGACCGGCAACCCGTCGATCGACGACCGCACCGTGCCCACGATGCGGGCCGCCGTGTCCCGCGGCGCCTGCCCGAGCCCCGGACGGGGGCCCAGCCACAGCGCGAGGAGAAGGATCCACGCCATGCGGCTCATGGCCGGAATGTGCCGTGGCGGCTGGCGGACACAAGGGCGGCGGGACCGCGGTGGGGCGCGGAGTGTGGCGAGCGCGCGGGGCGCTCGGGTGTGTTAGTCGCGTTCCTCGGAAGCGGCGGAGCCCGGGAGGGCCCGATTCCCGTGGGGCTGCAGGGCCACCCTCGTACGCGGATCGGCGTCCATCAGGGCGACCTGTTGCTGCACCAGGTCGCGGCTGATCCACACGACCCGGTCCCCGCACATGATGGCGTCCACCGGATAGGGCTCGCGGGCGAACGACTGGGCGTCGGAGCTCGCCACCTGCGTGCCCGGGAAGAAATACCAGCACCGCTCGCCGGTCGGATGGCTGTGGATCATCCCCACGGTGCCGGTCCAGCCGGCGTCCTCGCAGGAGGCTTTCGGCACGACGTGCGTCGGCGTGGACTGGGCGGGTTCGACGTCTGCGGGCGCGATGCGGCGAACGATCACCGCGTTCCCCCAGACCTCGCCCAGCATGCAGCCCATGAACTCCGTCGGGAACGACCGATAGGCGAGCACGAGGTAGCGCCGGGCCTGAGGCGACAAGACCAGCGCCCGCGCGTGCACGCCCTGCACCGCGCCCACTTCCATGAGGCGCGCGGGCTCCGGCACGACGTCGAGCAGGACCACCCCCGCGACCGTCGCCACGACGGCGCGGGGGGCGTGCCGCGCCCCCCAGGCGCGAGCCCGCTCGATCCAGGCGGTCACGGTGCGAGTCTCCATGGCGTCCCCGATACGGGCAAGAGCGGTGCCAACGGCGTCACGCCTGTCGCGCGGGGGCAACTCGTTGTCGTCACGGCGCGTTGCTCGTCGGGTGACCCGGCTCACGCTTGGGCGCGGCGGCGTTGCGGCGGGCGTCTTGCGGCACCGGACCGGTGAGGATCGTCACACGCCCGCTTCCCCGGCGCGTCCGGCGTCTCTATGTTTCGCCTCGACAGCCGTACCCCTACTCGGCGCGCGCCACCCGTTGCGCCGGGTCGCCTACGACCAGAGGGAGGTGGCATGACTCGTCGCTACGAGACGGTCTACATCTTTGATCCCGCCCTAGAAGAGCCCGCGATCGGCGAGAAGCTCGAGCGGTTCCACGCGCTGCTCACGAAGGACGGCAAGGGCACCATTTCGAACGTGGCGCACTGGGGCAAGCGCACGCTCGCCTTCCCGATCAAGAAGAAGGACACGGGTCACTACGTGGTGGCGCAGTACGAAACGACGGGGGCGTTGCTGCCCGAGTACGAGCGGGCCGTGAAGCTCGACGAGGGGGTGCTCCGGTTCCTCGTCGTCGTGTCCGAGGGCCTGCCGGCCAAACCTGAGGCCGCGCCGGCGGTGGTCGCCTCTGAGAGCCCGGACGAGCTCGAGGAGGACGAGGCATGAGACGACCCGCCAAGACGTGCCCGGTCTGCGAGTCCGGGGTCCGGGTCCTCGACTACAAGGACGACCGGACCCTGGGCCGGTTCCTGACGGAGCGGGGCAAGATCCTCCCGAGCCGGCTCTCGGGGATGTGCGCCCGTCACCAGCGCCAGCTCGCCACCGCGATCAAGCGAGCGCGCCAGCTCGCCCTGCTGCCCTACATCAAGGGCTACGCCCGCTGACCAAGGGAAGGAGCTCATGGAAGTCATCTTGCGTGAGACCGTGCAGCATCTCGGAGCGGCGGGCGACGTGGTGAAGGTGAAGGACGGTTACGCCCGCAACTATCTCCTGCCGAAGGGCCTTGCCTACCCGGCGACGGAAGCCAACAAGAAGCGGATCGCCTACGAGGCCACGCGCCTCGCGACGCAGCGCGCGGCGGAGAAGAGCGCCGCCGAGACCGAGGCGACCCGCCTCGCGGCCGTGCAGCTCAGCTTCATGGTCAAGGTGGGCGAGGAGGACAAGCTGTACGGCTCGGTGACGGCCGGCGACATCCAGCGCAAGCTCGAAGAGCTCGGGATCCACGTGGACAAGCGCCGCGTGGACCTGGCCGAGCCGATCCGGGAGCTGGGGGAGTTCAAAGTCGGAATCAAGCTGCATCCGGACGTCCGGCCCGAGATTCAGGTGACCGTCGTCAAGGAGTAGCCGACGCGCGTGACGGCCGGCATCGGCTTGGCCTACCTCGACGGCCCGCGGCTGCGCCGCTCGCTACTGCTGCGCTCGGGCCGCGTGGGCCGCCTGGCGGCGTGGCTCGGGTCGCACCTCAACATTGAGCCCATCTTATCCATATCTCAGGAGGGCACGGTCGTGCCGGTGGCCCGGATGCGGGGGCGGGCGGCGGCTCGGCGCGGGCTCCTGGCGCAACTCGACCGGGCGCTCGCGCATAGCTCGGGGGAGGTGCGACTCGCCGTCGCGCATGCGGATCTCCCCGGGTTTGCCGAGGAACTCGCTGCGGAGCTCGTGGCGTGCTACCATCCCAAGGCCTGCGTCGTCGCGCCGATCACGCCGGTGATTGCGGCGCACGCCGGCCTCGGGGCGTGGGGGGTTTGCTATCAAGTCGAAGACGGAACAAACGCGCCGCGCGCGCGCTATGACTAGCAGGAAAAGTGAGCGCCCGGGCGGGCGCGTCGGGGGGGAAGCGCGTACGGCGCTCGGGCTTGTGACGGCGGCGCTCGTGGATCGCAAGGCGGTGGACCCGCTGGTGCTCGACCTGCGCGGCCTGACGGCCGCGGCTGACTACTTCGTCATCGCTTCGGGGACCTCGGACACACACGTGCGGGGGATGGCGGAGCACCTGATGGGCGCCCTCGAGCCGCGCGGGGTGGTGCCCCACCATGTCGAGGGCCTGGCGCAGGGGCGGTGGGTGCTGCTCGACTACATCGATTTCGTTGTGCACGTTTTTCATCCGGAGTTGCGGGAGTTCTATCAGCTCGAGCGCTTGTGGGGCGACGCCCCCGTGCTCGGGACGGGCGTGCCTGAGGGCGGGGCGAAAGGATGACATCCATGCGGCGCTTCGGCGGATTCGCGGCGGTGCTCGCGCTGTGCGGCGCGACGCCCGTTGCGGCGCAGTACTTCGGACAGAACAAGGTGCAGTACCAGGCCTTCGACTTCCGGATCATCCAGACCGAGCACTTCGAGGTCTACTACTATCCCGCCGAGCGCGCCGCCGCGCTCGACGCCGCGCGCATGGCCGAGCGCTGGTATGGGCGGCTGTCACGGGTGCTGCATCACCAGTACCAGGGGCGCAAGCCGATCATCCTTTACGCGTCGTCGTCCGACTTCCAGCAGACGAACACGACGCCCGAAGACCTCGGGGAAGGCACGGGCGGCTTCACCGAATTTTTCAAGCACCGCATGGTGCTGCCGTTCACGGGCTCCTACGAGGAGCTCGAGCACGTGCTGGGGCACGAGATGACGCACCAGTTCCAGTACGACGTGTTCAGTCGGGGTCACGCGGGCGCGGGCATTCAGACCTACGCCAACATCAACCCGCCCCTGTGGTTCATGGAGGGGATGGCCGAGTACCTCTCCCTCGGCCCGATCACCCCGCTCACCGCGATGTGGCTGCGGGACGCGGCGGTGGAGGGCCATCTCCCGACGATCGAGCAGATGACCTACGACCCGCGCATCTTCCCGTACCATTTTGGCCACGCGCTCTGGGCCTACGTCGGGGAGAAGTGGGGCGACGAGGCGATCGGCCAGATCCTCCAGGCGGCGACGGCCGCCGGCATCGAGGGCGCGTTCAAGCGCACCATCGGCCTCTCGCTCGACGACCTGTCGCACGAATGGCGCGACGCCGTGCAAACGACCTATTTACCGCAGCTCGCCGACCACTACCGGGCCCGGCGCATCGCCCAGCCGCTCCTCACCGAGAAGCGGTCCGAGGGGACGCTCCACATCGGTCCGGCGCTCGCGCCGGACGGCCGCCAGATCGCGTACTTCTCCGAGCGCAACTCGTTCTTCGTTGATCTCTATCTCGCCGACGCGGAGACCGGGCGCGTCCTCCGGCGGCTCGTCAAGTCGACGTTGTCGAACAACTACGAGAGCCTGCGGTTCATCAACTCGGCCGGCGCGTTCTCGCCGGATGGCCAGTACTTCGCGATCGCCGCGAAGCATCGGGACCGCGACGACTTGGTGATCCTGGACGTGAAGAAGGGGAAGGAAGTCCAGCGCATTGCCGTTCCCTTGAACGGGCTCACCACACCGGCCTGGTCGCCCGACGGGAAGCAGCTCGTGTTCACCGGGTACGACGGCGGGATCTCGGATCTGTTCCTCGTCAACGCCGACGGCTCGAATCTCCGCCGCCTGACGCACGACAAGTACGCCGACTTGCAGCCGTCGTGGTCGCCCGACGGCAAGACGATCGCGTTCGCCACGGACCGCGGCCCGGGGACCGACTTCGACAACCTCACTTTCGGCAACATGCGGATCGGCCTGTACCACCTCGACAAGGGCACGATCGAGGTGCTGCCCCACATGGGGCTGGGCCACAACATCAATCCGATGTGGGCGCCCGATGGCCGCTCGCTGGCTTTCGTCTCGGACCGCAATGGCATCAGCAACGTCTTCCTCTACGATTTCGGGGACGGCGAGGTCTACCAGCTGACCGACGTGTACACGGGGGTGTCGAGCTTTACGCCCCTGTCGCCGTGCCTCTCGTGGGCCCATGAGGCGGACCGGCTCGCCTTCGTGTACTACGAGGAAGGCGAGTACAACGTCTACGCGGTCGACAACCCGCGCTCCTTGAAGCGGCAGCCCTGGAAGGGGCCCGTGGCGCCGCCCGTGGCGTCGCTTCTCGCGGCCCAGCGGCACGTGGCCGAGTCGACGGCCACGGCGCGGGCGACGGCCGTGTCGACGGTCCCAATCCCGACGGAGCGTCCCGGCGGCGCCTCGGTGTACCGCTCGCCCACGGGGTTCCGCGCGTCGGGCACGTCGCCCCAAGGGGCCGACACGAGCGGCGGCCCGCCCGCCCCCGTGTCCGTCAAGCAGCTCCTCGACTCGTCGCCCGCCCTGCCCGACACGAGCGAGTTCACCTTCAAGCCGTATCACACGCGCTACACGCCGGACTACATCGCGCGCCCGACGGTGGGTTATGAGCGCAACAACTTCGGGCGGGGGTTCTTCGGCGGGACGGCCATCTCGCTCTCGGACATCCTGGGCAACCACACGATGCTCTTCTCGGGAGCCGTGAACGGGCGACTGAGCGAGGCGCAGGTGCTCGCCGCCTACATCAACCAGGCGCATCGCCTGAACTGGGCGTTCGGCGGCTCACAGCAGCCCCTGTACTTCTATCTACCCACGGCCGTCCAGAACAACAACGACGGTACCTTCACGCTCACGCCCCAGATCGAGCGGTTCGTCCTGCGCGACGTGTTTTCGGCAGGGTACTATCCCTTCAGCCGGTTCACGCGGGTCGAGGCCGGTGTCCACTTCTCCAACATCACGCAGGACGTGTTGCAGCAGGACTTCCTGGTCGACCAGGCCGGCAACGTCTTGGGTGTGAGCGATAGCCGCACGGTCTCCGGGCCCTCGATCACTTATTACGGGCCGACGCTCGCGCTCGTGCATGACAACTCGCTGTTCGGCTGGGTCGGGCCGTTCGCGGGCGCGCGCTCGCGGCTCGAGATCTCGCCCAACTTCGGCAACTGGCGCTTCACGCAAGGCCTCGTCGACTGGCGGCGCTACTTCTTTGCGCGCCCCTTCACGTTCGCCGTGCGGGGCGTGTTCTTCGGCCGGCAGGGTCGGGACGCCAACCTGTTCCCGCAGTTCCTGGGCAGCACGGACCTGGTGCGGGGCTACACGGCCGGGTCGCTCCTGAACAACGAGTGCCTCACGTCCCCCACAAACACCGGGGGGTATTCCGGGTGCACCCAGCTCGACCAGCTGATCGGCTCGAGGATCGCCGTGGTGAACGCCGAGCTGCGCTTCCCGCTCACGCGGAGCTTGGTGCTCGGGTTCCTGCCCGTGGGGCTGCCGCCGATCGAGGGTGCCCTGTTCTACGACATGGGGCTCGCCTGGAACGGCACGGCCTGCAGCTGG
>DATLKW010000357.1:0-13799 GCA_035538175.1 Gemmatimonadales bacterium
GAGATCATCGGCCGCGAGGCCGCGCAAGGGTTGTGAGGCCCGGAGCACGTGCTGCAAGGGGTCGCGCGCCAGCGGATTGGCACGTAGCGCCTGCGCGGCGCGATCCAGCGCGCTCGCGATCGCCGCGCCCTCGCGGGCCACGAACGCCCGCGCCCCCGCGTCGAGCCCTATCGCCTCCGCCGCCCGGACTTGGGCGGTCGGCCGCCCAGCGAGCTGCTCGAGCTCCTGGGCGAGCGCTTCGGCCTTCGCCGTGTCGGCCTCGGTCCACGAGCCCGCCCGCCGCACGAAGATCTTGAGGTCGTCCACCCCCCGCACGGCGAGCTGCTTCGTGGCGGGATCCCAGCTGCGCCGCCCCTCGCGCACGGCCCGGCCAAGCGCCTCGAGCCCGGCCGCCGCCCGCGCGATGCCTTGCTGGTTCGCCATCAGCGCGCTGCCCCGGAGCGCGCGCGCCAACCGCACGAGTTCGTCGGCGTTCGGGGTCTCGCCGTGCGCGAGAAGCCCGTCCAGGCGCTCGAGATACTCCCCCGCCTCGAGCGCGAAGAAGTCGGACATCCCGAGCGGCTTTTGCGACGGGGTCGGTGGGACCGGGGGGGTCATGACGCCTTCAAGCTAGGAAACCGGATTCGGTCGGTCAAACGGCGCGGGCCGTGAGACGCGGCGCTTATCCTTGCGTGCCATGGTCGCTCCCGCGCGCCCCGTCCACGAGCGCGCGCATGCGCCGCACGGCCTGGTCCAACCCCCAGAACACGGCGTTCGACACGATGCTGTGCCCGATATTGAGCTCCTCGATCTCGAGGATGGCCGCCACCGGTTGCACGTTCTCGTAGGTGAGGCCGTGCCCCGCGTGCACGCTGAGTCCCTGCGCGCGCGCGTGCGCGGCCGCGCGCGCGAGCGCCTTGAGCGCCCGGTCGCTCTGGCGCCACGTGCGCGCGTAGCGACCGGTGTGCAGCTCGATCGCGGGGACCCCGAGCGCCATCGCTCGGTCGATCGTCGCGGGGTCGGGGTCGATGAACAGACTCACGCGGATGCCGGCGCCGCGCAGCCGGCGCACCGCGGCCGCGACGCGGCGATCCCCTCGGCGCAACACGAGCCCGCCCTCCGTCGTGATCTCCTGGCGCCGCTCGGGGACGAGCGTCGCCTGAAACGGCTTCAGTCGGCCCGCGATGCCCACGATCGCCGGACTCGCGCCGAGCTCGAGATTCAAGACGGTCCGCACCGACGCCACGAGCGCGCGCACGTCGGCGTCCTGGATGTGGCGCCGATCCTCCCGCAGGTGCACCGTGATCCCGTCCGCGCCGGCGCGCTCCACCACCGCCGCGGCCTTGACAGGATCGGGCTCGTCGGTCTTGCGGGCTTCGCGCAACGTCGCGACGTGATCAATGTTGACGTAGAGCCGCATCGCCTCTTACCTTCGGGGCACTTCGCCCACCTTCGAGGACTCCTTCGTGAGGCCACGACTGACCGCACTCGTCGTACTGGGCACCCTCGCGTGCGGCGGCCGGGCGTCGCAAACGCCGGTGCCAGTCACGCCCCAGCAGACCCTCGGGGAGTTCATGGCGGCGGTGAAAGCGAATGACCTCGACCGCATGGGCCAGTTGTGGGGCGGCGAGCGCGGGGCCGCCGCCGGGTACATGAAGAAGGAATACTTGCACCAAAGCCTCACGGTCCTGCAGATCTATCTGAACCACCTAACGTACCGCGTCATCGAAGGCCCGCTCGCCGTGTCGGGGAACGACCGGCTGCGCACGTTTCGCGTCGAACTGCAGCGTCCCACCGGATGCATCGTGATCCTGCCCATCGACGTCATGCACGGCAACGGGGGCACGTGGCTCGTCAACGACGTCCATCTCGAAGCCGCAGGGAATCCGGCGGGCCCGTGCAAGCCGTAACGACCCAGGAACCGAACGAGCGCGCCGAGTGTTCAGCGAAGTGAGCAGTTATTCGGTCAGCTCGAGCAAGATGCCGGCGGTCGCCTTGGGATGCACGAAGGCGACGCGCCGCCCGGCGGCACCGCGCCGCGGGACATCGTCGATCAGACGGTACCCCGCGGCGCGACAGCGTTCGACCGTCGCATCGAGGTCCGGCACGCGGTAGCACACGTGATGAATGCCTGGGCCGCGCTTGGCGAGGAATTTCGCCACGGGGCCATCGGGATCGCGCGGCTCGAGCAGCTCGACCTCCACGTCGCCGAGCATGAGGCCCACCACGGTGGCGCCGTCCGCCGTCGTGGCCGGCCCCGGCTCGAGGCCGAGCACGTCGCGATAGAAGGGCAGGGCAGCGTCGATCGACGCGACGGCAATGCCGACGTGCGCGACGCGGACGCGGGGAACGGGCATCTTGCCCGTCAACATAACGATTGCAGCGGAGGGAGTGCAGAGGTCATGGCAGCAACAGAGAATCTCGTGGCGGTCACCGACGCCACGTTCGGCCAGGAGATCGAGCAGCACAAAGGCCTCGCCATTGTCGACTTCTGGGCCACGTGGTGCGGGCCGTGCCACATGGTGAGCCCGATCCTGGACCAGCTCGCCGGGGAGTACAGCGGCAAGCTGAAGGTGACCAAGCTGGATGTCGATGCCAACCAGAAAACCGCGATGCGCTTCAACGTGCGCTCGATTCCGAGTATTCTATTCTTCAAGGACGGACGGCACGTGGACACGCTCGTCGGTGCGTACCCGAAGCCGGTCTTCGAGCAAAAGATCCAACAGCACCTGTCGTAGGCTCCTCACCGGGAGGGCCATGCGCGCGAGCACCGCTCGCCTGATGAACTCGCCGGTTCGCCTGGCGGACCTCACGTTCCCCCAGGTGAACCGGCTGATTCATCGGACCCGGCTGGCCTTCATCCACCTCGATAACCTGCTCGCCTTCGGGAAGCGCGACCGGGAGGGGCGCGTGGACGGCTACATCACCGCGCACCTCCCCGACGAATGCCTGCTCGTGTTCTTCCGCAAGGGCGAAGCCGTCATCGCCGCGTCGCTCCACACCACCGGCCGCCAGGTGGTGACCATCACCGAGGCCCTGAAACGCATGCGCGCCGAAGTGGAACGCGGCGAGCTCGAGTACTGCGCCGCTCCCCTCGAGCAGCTCGCGTGGATGTACCAGGCGTGCGCCGCACCGGTCGAGATGCGGCCCGTCGACACCGCGCAGCCGGGTGCCTTCTTCGCCGCCTTCGCCCGCGACAAGATCAGCGGCATCGTCGAGCTGATGTCCAACGCGCGCGTGTCCTACCTGCGCATCGACGCCGGGCGCTACGTCAACGGCTACTTCTGCGAGAAGCCCGAGACGATGGCGATCCCGAAGTTCATCGAGGAGCAGTTCCAGGCGGACAAGGCGGGCCAGACCCCCACCCTCACCGCCGCCGTGTTCCCCTACGTGGCCGACCTCCCCCAGCAGGCCCCTAACGCCCTCATCAACACCTACCGCGAGCTCTACTGGCGGATCGTCGACGAGGTGGACAAGGAGTTCCCTGGCGAAGCCCGCCGCCGCGCGCAGAAGGTGAGCGCCGGCATCCGCGACGCCCACAAGGCGATCGCGCTGCTTTCGGTTCCGCGCGGCGCCGAAACCCCGGACGCCGTCGTGCAGCCCGAGGAGCTGGTCACCGCGCTCACGGATTGGTCCCTGCAACTACTCGAAGGGGTCGAGGTGATGATGCCGGGCACCGCGCCCAAGATCCTGCGCGAGGCGACGCGGGAGCACCGCTACGTGCTGCAGTCGGCGGGCTTCTACGGGCGGCTGCCCTGGCAAGTGTCGTGGTGAGATGGCGGGCACCCTGTACGTCGTCGCCACGCCCCTCGGCAACCTCGACGACCTGTCGCCACGCGCCGCCGCCACCCTCACCCAGGTCACCGCCGTCGCCGCCGAGGACACGCGCCACACGAAACCGCTGCTCGTGCACGTGGGCTCCCGCGCGGAGCTCGTGAGTTTCCACGCGCATTCGAACGAGGCGGCGCTGCGCCGCATCTTGCATCTGCTCGGGAGCGGGAAAGACGTCGCCCTGGTCACGGACGCTGGCACGCCCGCCGTGAGCGACCCCGGCGCCGAGCTCGTGGCCGCCGCCCGGGCGCGCGACTTTTCCGTCGTCACCGTGCCCGGCCCGACGGCCGTCGCCGCGGCCCTCTCGGTCTCGGGGCTCGTCGCCGATCGCTACGTGTTTCTGGGATTCCTGCCGCGCAAAGGCACCGAGCGGCGCCGCCTGCTCGAGACCGTGGCGAAGAGCGAGTGGACCGTCGTGCTGTTCGAGGCCCCCTTGCGCGTGCGGGACCTGCTCGACGACCTCGCGGCCGCGTGTGGCGGCGATCGCCCCGCGGCCGTCGCCCGCGAGCTCACGAAGGTGTTCGAAGAAACGCGCTCGGGGACCCTGCTGGAGCTCGCGGGTTATTACGCCGAAGCGCCGCCCCGGGGCGAAGTGACCGTCGTCGTGGCCGGCGCCGGCAAGCCGGCGCGCGCAGAGCGCCCGCTGGACCCCGAAGCGCGCGCCCGTACCCTCCTGGCCCAGGGGATGACGCGGCGCGACGTCGCCGACCAGCTCGCGGCGGAGACAGGGATCACCCGCAACACGGCGTATCGGTTGGTGAACGAATTGTGACACGCGCAGCGATCGCGGTGGGTGCGCTCGGCGTCGCCCTCGCCGGCCACGCGGGCGCCGGCGTCGCCGCGCAGGTCGCACGGCCCGGCGGACCCGCGACGCCCTCCCGCCAGGCCACCCCCGCTCCCGCGACCCTGACCATCGGTCGGCTGCATTACGACGGTGGCGGCGATTGGTACAGCGGGCCGTCCAAACTCGCCAACCTCCTCGCCGCGATCCACCAACGCACCGGCCTCGCCGTTGCGCCGCGGGAAAAGGTCGTCACCCTCGCGAGCCCCGAGCTGTGGGACATCCCCTACCTCTATATGACGGGTCACGGCAACGTCCACCTCTCCGACGCCGAGGTGCCGATCCTGCGCCGCTACCTGGAGCAGGGCGGGTTCCTGCACGCCGACGACGACTACGGCATGGATGCATCCTTCCGCCGCGAGATCGCCCGCGTCTTCCCCGACCACCCGCTCGTGGAAGTCCCACTCGCCCATCCGATCTACCACGTCGTCTACGACTTCCCCCGCGGGCTGCCCAAGATCCACGAGCACGATGGCTTACCGGCACAGGGGTTCGGCATCTTTTTGGGGGAGCGGCTGGTCGTATACTATTCCTACCAGACGGACCTGGGGGACGGCTGGGAGGACCCCGAAGTACACCACGATCCTCCCGCGCTCCATGAGGCGGCGTTGCGAATGGGCGTGAACCTCTTCACCTACGCGGTGAGCGCGCTGCCGTGACCGACACGGCTCGCCGGCTCGGGCGCATCGCCCGCGTGCACGCGGGCGCCCGCGCGGGCGCCGTGCTCGTGCTGGGCGCGGGCACCGCCCTCGCCGTCGCCGCCCTGGGCCTCGCGCTCGCGCCGCGTGTCACGATGGTCCTCGTCGCGTGGCTCCTGATCGTCGGCGTGCTGGCGCTCGCCGGCAGGCTCGCACTCCGCTCGCGCCGCCGGGCCGCTGCCGCCGCGGTCGCGCGGCTCGTGGAAACGACCACCGACCAACGCGCGGGCAGTATCGTCAGCCTGCTCGCCCCGGCGCCTCCTGTGGGGGCGAGCGTGGAGCTCTGGGGGCTCGCCGACCGCCGGGCGGCAGCCGTGGTCGCGCGCGCGACGCCCGTGGTGCGGCGCCTCCTCGCCCGGCACACCCGCCTCCTGATGCTCGCCGCGACGGCGGCGCTCGCCCTCGGCACGACGGCGTTCCTCGGCGCCGCCCCGGCCGCCGAGCGAGCGGCCGCGTTCTGGCATCCGCTGCGCGCGCTCGCCGAGGCCCGGGCCCCCGTACGCTTGACGGTCGATCGGACGAGCGCGCGGCGCGGGGACAGCGTCACCGTCACGCTCGATGTCCCCGCCGCCACCCGCGCCACCCTCTGGACGCGGGGACCGGGCGAGCCGTGGCGCCCGGCCGCGGTCAGCCTCGATGCACTCGGCCATGCCACGCGGCGCGTGGGGCCCCTCGAAATGGATCTGTACCTGCGCGCCTCGAGCGGCAGTCGCTGGAGCCTCGAGCGCCGTGTCAGTGTGGCCCTGCCAGCCTTCGTCGCGGGCCTCGAACTCGTCGCCCGCTTCCCCTCCTATCTCGCACGGCCGGATGAACCACTCACGCCCGGCCCCGATCCGATCCCGGTCCCCGAGGGAACGGTTATTCGCACGGCCGGCACAGCGAGCGTGCCACTCGCAGGGGCGGCATGGCAGCGAGGAGAGACGAGGAGCGCGCTCCGAGTCGCCGGGCCGGCGTTCACGGGCGAACTCGCGCCCCAGACCTCGGGGGCGTGGCGCCTTGCGCTCGCCCCCGCCGACGGCGCCCCGATCGAAGGCGACGTCCCCGAGCTGCGACTCGCCGTCGTCCCCGACTCGGCCCCCGTCGTCATCATCGCCGTACCGGCACGCGACACCACCCTCCCCCTGACCCTGCACCAACCGCTCGTGATCGACGCGCGAGACGATCACGGCCTCACACGACTCGAGGTGGTGAGCTGGCGCGTCAGCCGCACGGGGAAAGTGGGCGAACCCGTGCGCGACGCGCTGGACGTCTCGGGAGCAGGCACCCAGACGATCGTGCAGGGTGACCTGGACGCGACGCGGCGTGGACTCTTGCCCGGCGACACGCTCCGGCTCCGCGCCGAAGCGTGGGACAACGCGCCGACGCCCCACGTCGGCCGCAGTCCGGAGCTCGCCCTGCGGCTCCCGAGCCTCGAGGAGCTGCGCGCGGCGACCTTGACGGCCACACGGGGCGTGACGGCGCAGGCGGACTCACTCGCCGCCGCCGCGACTGACCTCGGCCGTCGCACGGGCGAGCTGGCCGAGGAGCGCTCGCGCGATGGTGTGGAGACGCGCCGCGGCGGGGAACGGGAGAATCCCGGGAACGCGGCGCTGCCGTTCCAGGCAACGGAGCGGGCCGAGGCGGTGGCGCGCGAGCAGGCGGCACTCCAGGCACGCCTCGAAGCCGTGGCCCGCGCCGTCGAACAGCTCGCGCGGGCGGCCGAGGCGGCGGGCATCGGCGACACGGCGTTCCAGGCCCGGCTGCGCGAAGTGCAGGAGCTCCTCCGTGAGGCGGTCACGCCGGAGCTCGAAGCGCGCTTGCGCGAGCTCCAGGCGGCACTCGCGAAACTGGACCCGGAGGCGACCCGTCAGGCGCTCGCTCGGCTCGCCCTCGCGCAACAGTGGCTCAAAGCCGAGCTCCAGCGCAGCCAGGAGCTGTTCCGTCGGGCGGCCACCGAGGGCGCGCTCGCCACGCTCGCGGCCAGCGCCGAAGACCTCGCCCGGCGCCAGGCTGAGTGGAACGTGGACGATGCCCCGCACCCCGACAGCGCGGCAGCGGGACGGGAGCGCGCGCTCGCGGGCGCCACCGATTCGCTCGCGCGCACGATCGCTCGGGTCGCCAACGCCGCGGGGACCCATGCCCTGCGCCCGGACGCGCTCGCGGCCTCGGTGCGTGCGGCCGAGGACGCCGGACACGCGATGCAGGGCGCCGCGATCGCGGCGGACGAGCAGCGCGCGCCCGCAGCCGCGGCAGCGGGCGCGGAGGCCGAACGACAGCTCGCCAGCGTGCCGAGCGCCCTGCGCGGGACGCGCGATTCGCTCGCCCGGGCATGGCGTCAAGAAACCCTCGCTGCCATGGACCGCGCGCTCGCGGAGACGGCGGCGCTCGCTGACCGGGAACGACAGGTCGCCGACGCGCTGCACGCGGGGAACACGAGCGCCACGACGCGGTCCCGACAGGCGTCGGCGGAAGAGGGCGCCGAGGCGGTCGGCCGCCAGATCCGCGAGGCCGCGGGCAAACACGCTCTCGTGTCCCCGCAGCTCGACGCCGCCCTCGGGTACGCCCAGCGGCAAATGGCCGGCGCACGCGCCCAACTCGAGGAGGCCGATCCGAGTGCGGCCGACGCCGCGGCACTCGCCGACGACGCGGTCGACGCCCTGAACGCCACCGCCCTCGCTCTGGCGCGCAGTCGCCGTCAAGTGGCCGGCGCGCAGTCAGGCAGCGGGTTCGCGGAAGCGGTCGAACAACTGGCGCGCCTGGCGCGCGACCAGCAGGGCTTGAGCGCGCAGGCCGAGGGCCTGCTCCCCCTCATGGGCGGTGGACAGGCCGTGCTCGCCGAACTCCGTGCCCTCGCCGCCCGCCAGCGCGCCCTCGCCGAGCAGCTCGAGCGCATGCAGGCACAGGGCGGAAGTGCCGCCGCCGGACCGCTCGCGGAGGAGGCCAAAGAGCTCGCCCGCCATCTCGAGGCCGGGCGACTCGACCGCCAGACCATCGAGCGCCAGCAACGGCTGTACCATCGGCTCCTCGACGCCGGCCGCACGCTCGAGACCGATGACCCGGACACCAAACGGGAACGCGTGAGCCGGCCCGCGACGGACGACAGCGTCCACGCGCCGGCGCTGCTCAAGCCCGGCGCGACCGGCGGCGGCCCGCGGCTGCGCTACCCCACCTGGGACGAGCTTGAGGGACTCACCCCCGAACAGCGCCGCTGGGTGCTCGACTATTTCCGCCGCCTGAATGCCGCCACGCCCCGCTGAGCGGGCCGTGCGCCGGCCGGTCGGCGTGCTCGCCGCCCTCGCGCTCGTCGTCCTTCCGGCGAGCGCGCAGAGCATCAGCCAAGGCTTCGAGCTCGAGCGCGCGGGCCAAGGCGCTCAGGCGGCGAGCATCTACTTCGCGTCGTTGCGGGCCGATCCGACCAACCTCTCGGCCCTTCTCGGGCTCGAACGCGTGCTGCCGGGACTCGGACGGCTCGTGGAGCTCCTCCCGGTGGCCCAGGGCGCGGTCGCCGTTAGCCCGACTAACGGCGCGCTGCGCGCCGTGCTCCTACGCACCTACGTCGGGCTGAACGAGCCGGACAGCGCTCGGGCCGTCGCCCTGCGCTGGGCGGGCGGCGCGCCGCGCGACGAGGCGCCCTACCGCGAGTGGGCGATGGCCCTGGAGACCGAGCGGCGCCTCGGTGCCGCACGCGACGTGTTGCTCGACGGGCGGCGGGCGCTCGCGTCGCCGAGCGCGTTCGCCGTCGAGTTGGCACAGCTCGGCGAGCGCGTCGGCGATTGGGAAGCGGCCGCGCGCGAATGGGCGGCGGCGATCGTGGGCGCCCCGGTGCAACTCCCGAGCGCCGCGAGTGAGCTCGCCCAAACCCCCGAGCGCGAACGGGACCGCGTCGCCCGCCTCCTCATTACGGGTGAGCCTCCCGCCATCGTCCGAAGGCTCGCCGCCGAACTGCTACTGGGGTGGGGCCAAGAGGCCCGCGCGTGGTCGGTCTTCGCGCCGAGCGTGGCCGCCCCCTCCCCCGACGCCGCGTTCGCGGTCCACCGGTTCGCGGACCTCGCGGCCACGCGCCCTACGCCCGAAGGGCGCCGCGTGCGCGCCCTCGCCCTCGCGCGCTACGCCGAGCTCGCGCCCGAACCCGCCGCGGTGCGCGCCCGGGCCGAAGCGGCACGAGCCTTCCTCGCCGCCGGCGACCGCGAGGCGGCGCGCCAGGTGCTCGAACAGGTCGCCCGGGACCCGACCGCCCCGAGTGACGCCCAGACCCTCGCTCAGGCCGCCCTCATCGAGGCGCTGATCGACGCCGGGCAGCTCGACGACGCCACCCAGCGGCTCACCGACGCCGACCACCTCACCGACGCCGACCGGACGGCCCTCGGGCGGCGCCTCGCTCGAGCCCGGATCCGACAGGGGGACCTGGATCGCGCGGACCGCGCCCTCCAGAACGATTCGAGCGTCGGAGCCTTGGCCCTCAAGGGGTGGATCGCCTTGTACCGTGGCGCCCTCACCGACGCCGCACGCCTGTTTGACGCCGCCGGGCCCTACGCGGGCGACCGGCACGATGCGACCGACCGGACCCTTATGCTCGCGCTCTTCGCCCACCTGCCGCCCGACCCCTTTCCCGAACTCGGGAGCGCCCTCCTCACGCTCGCGCGCGGGGATTCGGCCCACGCCGTGCCCGCCTTGCGGGCGGCCGCCACGCGCCTCCCCCCCGCGAGCGCGGGACGGCCCGACGTCCTGCTCCTCGCGGCCCAGGTGGCGGCGCGGCTCGGCCCCAAGGAGGCGGACACCGCAGCCGCGCTGCTCGCCGAAATCGTGCAAACGGCCGGCGCGGGGGCGGCCGCGCCCGCCGCTGAGCTCGAATGGGCCCGCCTGCTCGAACGCCAGCTGCACTACCCCGCGGCGATCGAGCACCTCGAGCACCTGATCCTCACCTATCCCGAAAGCGCCGTTGTGCCCGAGGCGCGCCGCGAGCTCGGGCGGGTGAAGGGCGCGATTCCCAAGTCATGAAACGCCGCGCATTCGTCCGGGCGCTCTCGCGGACGGCCGGTTGGGCGCTCGGTGCCGACTTGGTCGGCCGCGTCCCCCGCGCCGCGGCGGCGTCGTTGCTCCTCCCCATGGACGACGCCCAATCCGATCACCTCAAGGCCTACGGGGTCACGTATCGCGTCGTCCAGGCGGGCATCAAGGCGGAGTGGTTCTTGAACTATCGCGGAGGGTCGTTCCTCCTCCCCGATGGGCCCGCCATCCGGCGCGACGCGACCCTCGCGGGCGTGCGCTTCGAGCCCGTGGGCGACGCCCAGATCACGGCGATCCGCGGCGAGATCGCGGCGTCCAACATGGACGCCGTGCCGCTCGAGAAAGCCCCCAAGGTCGCCGTGTATGTGCCCCCGAACGCCCCACCCTGGGACGACGCCGTCACGATGGCGCTCGACTACGCCGGGATCCCGTTTGAGAAGGTCTGGGACTTCGAGGTCTTGGGGGGCCGGCTCGCGGCCTACGACTGGCTCCACCTGCACCATGAGGATTTCACGGGCCAGTACTCCAAGTTCTACCTGATCTACGCGGGCGCGCCGTGGCTCGCGGAGATGGTGCGGTTCAACGTGGATGCGATGCGGCGCCTCGGGTTCGCGACGGTGCCCGACCTGAAGAAGGCGGTCGCCCGCCGCATCCGCGACTACGTGACGAACGGGGGGTTCCTGTTCGCGATGTGCACGGCCACCGAGACGCTCGACTTGGCGCTCGCCGCCGAGCACGTCGACATCGCCGCCGCCTTCGCCGACGGCACGCCCATGGACCCCGACGCCGACGCCAAGCTCGACTGGCCGCAGGCGCTGGCGTTCAGCGGCGCCCACCTCGAACCCAACCCGCAGATCGCCGCGTTCTCCGACATCGACGGCCACCAGGTCAATGCCGCCCCGCGGCGCCAGCCGCTCGGCGCCTTCAAACTGTTCAACTTCAGCGCGAAGATCGATCCCGTGCCAACGATCCTCGTGCAGAACCACCGCCAGGTGATCCCCGACTTCTACGGCCTCACGACCTCCTTCCTGCGCGAGCGCCTGAAGCCGAGCGACACGGTGCTCGCCGACGAGGAGGGCGCGCCCTGGGTCAAGTACATCAACGGCGACCACGGCAAAGGAAGCTGGGCCTTCCTCGGCGGCCACGATCCCGAAGACCAACAACACCAGATCGGCGATCCGCCGACCGACTTGTCCCTGCATCCCCACTCGCCCGGCTACCGGCTCATCCTCAACAACGTCCTGTTTCCGGCGGCGAAGAAGCGCGAGCTGAAGACGTGAACGCGGAGCGGCTCGCCCCCGCGGTGCGCGAGATGCTACGCGACGAAATCGCGGCGGCGCACGGGCGGGAGGTGTCGTTCGTCGCGCGGCCCGACGCCAACGGCCTGATCGTCGACGCCCGCGCCGTGGCGCGCGGCACCGTCGACGCCGTGCTCGCCCTCCCCGGGATCGCCGTCCGGGGGGAGCTCCTCCTCCACAACCACCCGAGCGGCGTCCTCGAACCCTCCGGCGCCGACCTCGCCGTGGCCGCCCAACTGCACGACGGGGGCGTGGGATTCGCGATCGTCGACAACGCCGTGCGCGAGTGCTACGTCGTGGTCGAGCCCCCGCGCCCCCGCGCCACCACCCGCATCGATCCCATCGCCGTCGCCGAGCTGCTCGCTCCGAGCGGGCCGGTGGCGCGCGCCCTCGGCAGCTTCGAAGACCGCAAGAGCCAGCGCGATATGGCCGCCTATGTCGCCGACCTCTTCAACGACGGGGGCGTGGGCCTGCTCGAGGCGGGCACCGGCGTGGGCAAGTCGTTCGCCTACCTCGTCCCCGCCCTCGTTTGGGCCCGCGAGAACGGCGAGCGGACCGTCGTCTCGACCAACACCATCAATCTCCAGGAACAGCTCGTCGGCAAAGACCTCCCCATCCTCGCCCGCGCACTCGGCACCGGGACCCATTCCCCTACCTTCGCGCTCCTCAAGGGGTGGCGGAATTACCTCTGCTTGTCCCGGCTCGGACAGGCCCGCGACCAGGCGGACTCGCTGTTCGAAGATCACTACCGCGTGGAGCTCGACGCGCTCGCCGCGTGGGCCGCGCGCTCGAGCGACGGCTCGCTCGCCGACTTGCCCGACGAGCCGAGCGCCGACGTCTGGGACGCGGTCGCCGCCGAGTCGGACCTGTGCACGCGCCTCAAATGCCCCCACTTCGAACGCTGCTTCCTGTTCCAAGCGCGCCGCCGCGCGGCCGAGGCCGACATCGTCGTCGTGAACCACCACCTCCTGGCCTCGGACTTGGCGGTCCGGCTGGCGTCCGACAACTGGCAGGAAGCCGCGGTCCTCCCCCCCTACCGCCGACTGGTCCTCGACGAGGCGCACCACTTCGAGGACGTGGCCGCGATGCACCTCGGCGCTCAGGTGAGCCGGCTCGGCGTCGAGCGCCTGCTCGCACGACTCGAGAAGAACGGCCGCGGCCTCCTGCCGACCTTGCGGTCTGCGTTGTTCGGACGCGACGACCTGCTCGCGCGCTCGAGCCAGGACCTCGTGCAGCAAGGCATGACCGACGCCCTCGCGTCGGCGCGGCGCGCCGCGGACACCGTGTTCGGGCTGCTCGCCACGCGCCTCGAGGGCGAACGCGGCGCCACCCCGGTCCTGCGGCTCACCGACGACGTGCTCGAGGATCCGGCATGGACCGACGATCTGCACTCAGGCCTCGATAACCTGCTCGTCGCGTTCTCCCGCTTGGGCGAAGGCGCGGCGCTCATCGCGGACCGGCTCGGCTTGGACGCCACCTCGGAACGCCACGCGCAGCTGGTGGGGGAGCTCCGCGGCGTCGTGCGCCGGCTCCAAGAGGTGACGGGAGCTCTCACCGCCACCCTCCGGCCACCGCCGGGCGACACGAACGCCGTGCGCTGGCTCGAGCGCCGGGGCGGGGCAGGGGGTGGGGGTGGGACTGGGAGCGGTGCGCCCGCGCGGCCCGGCCGCAAGCTCGGCAACCTCTCGCTCGCCGCCGTGCCGCTCGACTTGGCGCCGATCCTCAAGACGAGCTTGTTCGACCGTATCGAGACTGTCGTGCTCACGAGCGCCACCCTCGCCGCCGGCGGCGAGTTCGGCTACCTGGAAGAACGCCTCGGGCTCGACCTCCCCCCAAGCCCCGTCAAAGTGCGCGAGATCCACGCCTCGCCTTTCGACTTCACCGCCCAGTGTCTGTTCGGCATTCCCATCGACCTCCCCGAGCCGCGCGACGACGAGGCAGGCCACGACCGCGCCGTCGCCCGCGTCCTCGTCGAACTCGCCCAGGCGGCGGACGGGGGGATGTTCGCCTTGTTCACGAGCCACGGGGCGCTCCGCCGCACGGCCGACGCGGTACGCGGGGACATCGGGGGGCGCTGGCCGCTGCTCGTCCAAGGGGAAGGGCAGCGCGACCTGCTGCTGCGGCGCTTCCGGGAGGCCGGGTCCGCCATTCTGCTCGGCACCGATT
>DATLKW010000358.1:0-2151 GCA_035538175.1 Gemmatimonadales bacterium
GGGCGCACACGGCCTCCCGCTCGAGCGAGGCGCTGAGCGGGGCGCCTTGCGCGACGCGCTCCCGAGCGCGGCGCAGGCGGTCGCCCACCGCGAGGTCACCCGCCGCGTCGCTCGCGGCATCGAGCGCGGCGAGGAGCGGCATGCCGGTCGCGAGCATGCCGCCCAGCGCCCGCGTGATCCGCGACGTGGCAAGCGCCAAGCGCACCGACCCGACTACTGGGACCGCGAGCAGGGTCTCCTCGATCCGCCGCCGGCTCGCCGGCTTGCGGATGGCTTCCGCCACGAGCGCGACCATCACCGCGAGGGCGGGGACGACGAGGAACCAATCGTGCACGAGGAGGCGCGAGCCGACGAGCAGCACCCGGGTCGCGGGCGGCAGGTCTTGGCCCAGGTCGCCGAGCACCTCGGCAAACCGCGGCACGATCACCGTGCCGATGACGAGTACCGACACGAGGCCCACGACGGCGAGGAGCAACGGATAGGTGAGCGCCTGGCGCACCCGGCCCACGAGCTCCGCTTCCTGTTCGAGGTGCGTCGCGACCTGGTCGAGCGCAGGCGCCAGCTGACTCCCCCGCTCCCCGGCGTGCAGCATCCCGAGCACGAGGCCCGGCACGACCCCGCGCGCGGCACCAAGCGCCTGGGCCACGCCTTCTCCCTCACGCAGGCGCCTCCGCGCCTCGCTCAAGGCCTGACGCAAGGCCCCACGCGCGAGGGCCTCGCTCGACGCGACGGCCCGCTCGAGCGGCACGCCCGCCGTCACGAGGGCGGCGAGGCTCCGGAACACGATGGCCAAGTCCCGCCGGCTCGCCGGCCGTCGGGTCCCGTCGGCGGCTGCTGCGGGCACGACGGTCAGGGGGAAGAGCCCGCGGTCGGCCACGACCGCGCTCGCCTCGCCCGCCGAACCGGCGTCGACGATCCCCTCGACGAGGCCCCCATCCGAGCGGGCGGCGCGGTAGCGGAACGGGGTCATCGGCCTCCCGTGCGTCGACGGTTCTGGCCTGTCCCGCAACCGTGCGGGCGCGCGAGCGATAGCCGCCGCGTTGGGGCGTGCGGGGCCCATTTGGCACGACCCCTGTCCCCGATCATGGTTTCCGGTCCGTCGCCGTTTCCCACGACGTCACGTCGGCGTCCTCGCCACTCCCCCCGGGTTGGCCATCACGGCCGTAGGAGAGCAAGTCGTAACCCTGGGGATTCACATCCCCCGGACTCTTGTAGACGTAGGGTCGCCCCCATGGGTCGAGCGGGACGGTCTTCTTCAGGTACGGCCCGCGCCAGTTCCGGGCCTCGGGATCGCCGGTTGGGCGACCGCGCAGCGCCTCGAGTCCTTGGGCCGTCGCTGGGTAGTAGTCGTTGTCGAGCCGGTACGCCTCGAGGGCGAGCCCGAACAACTCGATCTGCGCGCGAGCGGCGGAGACCTTCGCGTCCCCGACGTGGCTAAACACCATCGGCGCCACGAGCCCGGCGAGAATCGCGATCACGGTGATCACGACGAGGAGCTCGATGAGCGTAAACCCCGTTCCGTTAGGCTTCAGCGACACGCAACACCTCTTCGACGGTCGTGAGGCCAGCCTGAACCTTGCGCCAGCCGTCCTGCCGGAGGGTCACCATCCCCTGGGTCTCCGCCAGGTGGCGGATCGCGCCGGCGTTCGGGGCCTTCAGGAGCTCGTGTTTGATCTCCTCGGTCATGACGAGCAGCTCGAAGATCCCGGTGCGGCCCCGGTAGCCGGTCTGGCGACACGCCGCACACCCGCGTCCGCGCTCGAGGGTCAACGCACCCACCGGCTTCCGGGCGAGGAGCGCCGCGGCCTCCGGATCGGGCTGGTATCGCACGCGACAGTCCGGGCAGATCTTCCGGACCAGCCGCTGCGCCAGCACGCCTTCGAGCGTCGCGGCGATCAGGTAGGACTCGACCTTGAGATCGACGAGACGGGTGAGCGCACTCGCGGCGTCGTTCGTGTGAAGAGTGGAGAAGACGAGATGCCCCGTGAGGGCCGCTTGGACCGCTACACCGGCGGTCTCGGCATCCCGCATCTCGCCCACCATGAGCACGTCAGGATCCTGGCGCAGGATGCTGCGCAGCGCGCCGGCGAACGTCATCCCCGCCTTCAGGTTCACCGGGACTTGGGTGACGCCCTCGAGGTGGTATTCGAC
>DATLKW010000359.1:0-11214 GCA_035538175.1 Gemmatimonadales bacterium
GACCTGGAGCGGTGGCTCGACCAGGCGTCCGATCGGTTCGCGCTCGGAGAGGACGACTTCAACTTCCACCTCCATTACGAGCACGCCCTGCGGGACACGGCTCCGGAGTTGTGGCGCTACGGCCTGCACCTGCGCGACGAGCTCGAAGCCGACCTCGCGCGCCGGGCGGGGCGGTTGGACGGTGGAAAACGCTGGCAGGACGTAGCGGACCGTCTGCGCGCCGACCACCCGTCGGCCGGGACGCTCGTCGCGGCGTACGCGCAGGAGATGACGCGCGCGCGTGACTTCGTGTCCGCGCGCGAGCTCGCCGCCATTCCCGAAGCCCCGCTGGACGTCGTCCCCACACCGGCCTTCATGCGGCCCGTCATCCCCTTCGCCGCGTACGACAGTCCCGGCGCCTATTCCCGCGACCGCACCGGGTGGTTCTACGTGACAACGCCGGATCCCCGCCTCCCCGCGGGTGCCCAGGAGCGCCTCCTGCGCGACCACTGCCGCCACGAGCTCGCCGCCACTGCACTCCACGAGGGCTATCCAGGCCACCACCTCCAGCTCGTGCACGCCCAACAACACCCCTCGGATACACGCAAAAACGTCGCTACCCCGCTCACGGTCGAAGGGTGGGCCCTCTACTGCGAGGACATGATGGGAGAGGAGGGCTTCTACCGCTCCCAAGAGGAGCAGTTCTTTCAGCGCGTCCATCTCCTGTGGCGCGCGAACCGGGTGCTCCTCGACGTGGGCCTGCATACGCGCGGGATGACGTTCGAGCAGGCGGTCGAGTACCTCGTCACCGAGCTCCGCGTCGAGCGCGCGAACGCCGAGGCGGAGGTGCGCCGCTATTGCGCCGAGCCGGCGCAGCCCCTCTGCTACGCCGTCGGGCGGCGCGAGATCCTAAAGCTCCGAAAGGACTTCCGCGCGGCGCGGGGGACGGCGTTCACGCTTCGCGGTTTCCACGACGCGCTGCTCCGCTACGGCGGCCTGCCGGTCGCGCTGATCCGCTGGGGACTCGGCCTCAATGCCTAGCGGCGCGGCGGCGCCGCTCCAGAGCCCTACCCTTCCGCGTCAGGTCAAGCTCTTCGGGTGGGTTTCGCTGCTCAACGACTTCGCGAGCGAAATGATCTATCCCCTGCTCCCGGCGTTCATCACGGGCGTCCTGGGTGGCGGAGCGGCGGCCCTCGGCGCGCTCGACGGCACAGCCGACTTCGCTGCGGCCGTCGTCAAACTGGGCGCCGGACGGCTGGCGGATCGCCCCGCGCGCCGCGGGCCCCTGATCGTCAGCGGCTACCTGATCGCGGTGCTCGTGCGACCGATCATCGCGCTCACCGGCGCCGCCTGGCAGGTCATCGGTCTGCGGACCGTCGACCGGTTGGGCAAGGGCCTCCGTACGCCGCCCCGGGACGCCGTGATCGCGGACGCCACCGCTCCTGGGCTCCGGGGGCGGGCCTTCGGACTGCAGCGCGCTATGGACCACGCGGGAGCGGTCCTCGGACCCCTCGTCGCCTGGTGGCTTCTCACGGCCGGCGGCACGAGCCTGCGCGCGGTCATCGGGTGGAGCCTGGTGCCGGGACTCGTCGTGCTCGGCCTCGCCGTCTGGGCCGTGCGTGACCGGGGCGAACGCGTCCAGGCGCTCGCTCCGGCACCGGCTTCCAATGCCCCTACCTTCACGGAGCCCGAGCAGCCCCGGGCGCGCGGCTCGATCTCGACGCTCGCCGCCATCGCCTTCTTCTACCTGCTCCGCATGCCCGATACCCTGCTGATCTTGCGCTCGCAGGAGCTCGGTGTGCCCGTAGCGGCGGTGCCGCTCTTGTGGGCGAGCGTCCACGTGGTGCGGTCGAGCTCGAGCGTCGCCGGCGGCGCGGCGAGCGATCGGCTGGGCCCCGGTCGCACGATGTGGCTCGGATGGCTCGTGTATGCCGCTCTCGCGTGGGGGATGGCCCGCGCGGCAACCGCCCCCGCGGTGTGGGGACTGTTCCTCGCGCTCGGCCTCGTGGCAGGCCTGACCGAGAGTCCCGAGCGCGCCCTCGTGGCCCGGTACGCGGGCCCGCGTCGCGGCAGCGGGTTCGGGATCTACCACGGAGTGACGGGGTTGGCCGCCCTGACCGGCGGTGTCGGGCTCGGGGCCGCGTTCCAAACCTACGGCGCGGCTCCAGCCTTCCTCGCGAGCGGAGCGGCCGGGCTCGCGCTCTCGGTCGCCTGGCCCCTCGTCCTATCGCGACCGCGCGACCAAGCGTGAACTACGGCAGCGAGAGCAAGAGATAGAGGGCCGCCCCGAGCAGGAGCGGCGCCGAATAGGTTCCGGGGAGCAATCTCCTCAGATAGACCGACCCCCCGATGTGCAACAGACCGTTGCCCGTCATCAGCACGCCCACGACGGCGGCGACCGGGCGCATCCACGGCGCGCCCGCGAACGCCGCGGGGGAGAGCGCGAGGAGCAGGACGACGGCCGCGACGAGGCCTCCGAGCCAGACCCCAAACGTGAAGGTCGGCAGCGGGAGGAAGGGAAACCGGGCGCGCAGCATTCGCACCGTCGGGTTGTAGACGGTGAGGAAATCGGTCAGCGCCTCGTCCGTCACGTGTAGGCCGAGCGCCACTACCTGCGCCACCCAGGCTAGCCCGAAGTGCGAAGCGGCGGTGCTCATGCCCGGCAGCGACCGCACCGCTCGCCGCACCTCGACCGCGCAGCGGCGCCCACCGCTCCTTCACGCACGTCCATCGACTCCTCCCCCAAGAGCCCCGGCCGCCCGTGTACGCGAGACATGGGGCCTAAGTTATGGCGCGCCTTGCCGATGTTCACTTTCGAACATAGGTTCGAAACCTTGAGTCCGACCTCGCCTTGGCTCACGGCTGCGCGTGACGCGACCCGCGTGGCCGCCCCGCTTACCGAGCCGCGACCCGAGCCTCAACGCCTCGCGGAGACGGTGCACGGCCGCGTGGCCGTAGTCACGGGCGGCGCGACGGGCCTCGGTCGGGCGACGGCGCTCGCGTTCGCCCAGCGCGGCGTGGCCGTAGCCATCAACTACGTCGATCTCCCCGATCGCGACGTCGGCGCCCAGGCCCTGCTCACCGAGACGGCCCTCCGCGGGCTCGGCGTGCCGGTCTACTGCGCCCGCTGCGACGTACGCGACCGCGACGAGGTGGAGAAGTTCATCACCGCGGTCCGCGAGCGGCTCGGTGGCGTGCACTTCCTCGTCAACAACGCGGGTGTCGCCCACGACGGCGCGCTGTGGCGCCTCACGCCGGAAGCATGGCAAGAGGTGCTCGACACCAACGTCACCGGCGCTTTCAACTGCATCCAGGCCGTCGCGGGCCCGATGCGGGCGCAACGCTACGGCAAGATCGTCAACGTCGCCAGCCATCAGGTGTTCCGTCCCGGCTTCGGCATCGCGAACTACGCCGCGAGCAAGGCGGCGCTCATCGGGCTCACGAAGTCGGCCGCGGTCGACCTCGGGCCGTCGAACGTGAACGTCAACGCCGTCGCCCCGGGGTTCGTCAAGACCGACCTGCTCACCAAGCTTCCGCGCGAAGTCCTCGAACGAGCCGAGCACGAATCGGTCCTCGGGCGCGTGGCCGAGCCCGACGACGTCGCGCGCGTCATCGTGTTCTTGTGCAGCGAGGATGCGCGCCACGTCACCGGCCAGGTGATCGTCGTCGACGGAGGGCTGACGCTCGCTTCTTGAAAAACCACGGTGCCGACACGATATTGCGCGCCGTGATTAATCCTTTGAGAGACAAACACTTAAACCCCGTCTCCCGGCGCGCGGCGGCCTGCCTCGTCGCGGCGCTGGCGTGCAGCCGGGGCACTGCTCCCACCACCACGCCTGCACCCGCTGCGCCGCTGCCGACCTTCGTGATTGCTGCCCAGCAGGTCGGGATCACGCCGCTCACGCTCATCGCGCTCGACGATTCGCTGCACTGGCAGGCGCTCGTGGGCGAGCGTCGGGCGGCGCTCGCGAAGGGCGACAGCGTGATCGGCTCGCTGTTGAAGGCGCGCGCGCCCGAAGTTCAGTGGCTCCTCCCCGACGATCTGCGCCGCGCCGCGCGCCGCGCGCCCGGCATGGCGCCCGATCCCGATCGCATGGGCACCGCGATCCTGCTCCGCGCCCCGGGCCCGCTCGCCACCGTGCCCGATCCGCTGCGCAGCGAGCTCCGCACCCTCGCGGCCCTCGTCGGCTCGGGCGGCGGACGCTACGTCCTCGTCCCTGCGGGGCTCGTGTTCCGGCGCCCCCGACCCTCAGGAGATGCTCCCGCTGCGGCTGCACTCCCTCAGGGGGTAGGGACGGCAGAGCTGACCGTGGCGCTCGTCGACGTCCGTACCGGTCGAGTCGGGTTCCATACCGTGGCGCGGGGCGAGGGAGACGATCCCTGGACGGCGCTTACCCGCGCCGTGAAGAGCCTCACGCCGGGGCTGCCGTGAGCCGGGAGGCCACCCTCATCCCCGGCGACGGCATCGGCCCCGAGGTGACGAGCGCGACCCTGTCGGTGCTCGACGCGCTCGGCGCCGCTTTCGAGTGGGACGAGCAGTACGGCGGGATGAGCGCGGTGGAACAGGCGGGCACGCCCCTCCCGACCGCGACGCTCGAGTCGATCCGACGCACCGGCCTCGCCTTGAAGGGGCCGCTCACGACACCCGTCGGCGGCGGCTACCGGTCGGTCAACGTGGCGTTGCGCCAGGAGTTCGACCTGTACGCCAACGTGCGCCCCGTCAAGTCGATCGCGCCCGGGGGCCGTTACACCAACGTCGATCTTGTGATCGTGCGCGAGAACACCGAAGGGATGTACGTGGGATTCGACCGCACCTTCAAAGTCGGCAACGACCCCAAAGCCCTCGCGCAGGCGACGTCGGTCGTAACGCGCGACGGATGCCGCCGCATCGTACGCTACGCCTTCGAGTACGCCCGCAAGCACGGGCGCAAGAAGGTGACAGCCGTCCATAAAGCCAATATCCTGAAGGCGACGTCGGGCCTCTTCCTCGAGACCGCGCGCCTCATCGCCAAGGAGTACGAGGGACAGATCGCGTCGGAGGACAGGATCGTGGATGCCACCGCCATGCAACTCGTCCTGAACCCGGGGCAGTTCGACGTGATCGTCACGACGAACCTGTTCGGGGACATCCTCTCGGATGAGGCCTCGGGCCTCGTCGGCGGGCTCGGCCTGGCGCCCGGCGCCAATGTCGGCGAGCACGCCGCCATCTTCGAGGCGGTCCACGGGTCGGCCCCGGACATCGCCGGGCGGGGCATCGCGAACCCCGCCGCCCAGATGCTCGCCGCCGCGATGATGCTGGACCACGTGGGCGACCTCGAAGCCGGCGCCCGGCTGCGCCGGGCGCTCGAGACGGCGATCGTCACCGACAACATCCGCACGAAGGACCTGGGAGGGAGTGCTTCGACCCTGGAGTTCGCTCGGGCCGTGGCCCGGCGGGTCTAGCCACCCGTGCGCGCGCTGCGGTGACCCCACCGTCGGGATCGCGCCCGGGGCGCTGTGCGCGCGGTGCACGCAGCTCGTCACGCGCAAGGCGGCGCGCGTCGCACGGATCACCGCCGGCGTCACCACGCTCGTCGTCGCGGGGTACTTGATGATCGCGCTCCGCGCCGTCGCCGAGCCGTGGCAGGCGACCGCGCGCCTCGTCGCCGCCGGCGCGACGACCGCGTGGTATATCCTTACCTTCCAGATCGTGAAGAGGATCGCGCTCGAATGGCTGACCACAGCTCGCCCGTAGGCGATCGCCCCGCGCCCGCTTGCAGGTCCACCGCCCCGCGCGGGGCGAGGACGATGACACTGCGGGGCCTCGCGGGGGCGGCAGCCATCACCCTCCTCCCTCATCCCCTCGTCGGCCAGACCGCGCTCTCGATCTATAGCGACGGCCGCGTCGTAGTGCGCCACACCCTGGCCCAGCCGCTCGACAAGGGCCGCAACAGCCTCACCGTGAAACTCGAAGGGGTCGACCCGGCGACGCTCTTCTCCCCCGATACCTCCGTGGCGCTCGTGTCCGGGGTGTGGCGTCCGGCGAGCGATCGGGCCGCGGCACTCGCGCGCGCGATCGGCCAGACCTTATCGTTCGTACGGCCGCGCGCCGGGGGAGGCGCGGACACGGTGCGGGCCACGGTGATCCGAGTCAACCCGTCTCAGTATCGGCTCCCCGACGGCCGACTGCTCCTTGGGGACCCGGGCGAGCCGCTCTTCCCCCCCGAACTCATGCGCAGCGGTGCCGAGCTGTCGGTCGCGCTCGAGGCCGCGCGCGCGCGGCCGCGCACCGAGCTCGCGTACGTGATGTCGGGAGCGGCCCGGTGGGAAGCGGTCTACCAGGTGCTGCTCTTCGGGGCGAAATGCGCCGTCTCGGGGACCGCGACCATCACGTCCCAGACGCTCCGGGCGGACAGCGCGGAAGTCCAGCTCGTCGCCGGATCGATCAGTCGCGCTCGGGGCGGCCCACCGGGACCGCTCCAGCCCTTCCGCGCACAGGCCCTCGCGGCCGCGGTCGTGAGCGGAGAAAGCGCGAGCGAGGAAGCGGTGGGCGAAACGCACGTCTACCAGGTGCCGGGGCGCTCGACGCTCGAACCGGGCGTGCCCCTCACGGTGGCCCTCTTTCCCCAGACGAGCGCGCCGTACACCCAGGAGTTCGTCGTCCCCGGAGCCGTCCCGCTCCGCGGGTTCTTCGGCCAGATGCCCACGGAGCCGAACCGGGTGCCGGTCCAGGTATGGTACACGCTCGCGCGGGCGCGGGGGACGTCCTTCGGCGACCGCCCCCTCCCCGGCGGCACGGTCCAGCTGTATCAGGGCGACTCGGCGGGACGCCTCCAGCTCGTGGGCGAGGCGCTGACGGAGCACACGGCCCCCGGACGGGAGCTCCGGCTCCAGTCAGGCGAGGCCTTCGACGTCACGGCGGAGCGCGTCGAGACCGACTATACGCAGGAGCAGCTCGCCGCGCCGCGGCGCGGGCTGGCGCCCCGGCAGCGCGTCACCGCGACCTTCCGCGTCACCATCACAAACGCGAAACCCGACGCCGTCACGGTCGACGTGCGTGAGGCCCGCATCGGGACCTGGCGCGTCACCGATTCGAGCCTTCCCGCGGAGCGGCTGTCCGCGAGCGAAGTGCGCTTCCGCGTCCCCGTCCCCGCGAAGGGCGACGCCGCGCTTACCTACACGATCCAGGTGGAGTCGTGACCATCCAGCTGCTGCACGTCTCCGACGTCCACTGCGGTGGCCTCGTTGACATCGAACAGGTCGAGGCGCTCGAAGCCATGATCCCCGACCTCCGGCCCGACGCCATCGTGTTCACTGGAGATCTCAGCCAGCGGGCACGCCACGGCGAGTTCCAGCGAGCGCGGGTCCTCACGCAGGCGGCGGCGCGCACGGCCCCGGTGCTCGTGCTCCCGGGGAACCACGATGTGCGCTGGTGGGTCCGCCCGCTTCTGCCGTTCGGACGGCGCGCCTTGTACGCGAAGTACGCCCGCTACTTCGGCGCCGACCTGACGCCGACCGTGACGCTCCCCGGCGCCGTGATCGCGAGCGCGCTCACGTCGTTCGGCGTCGCGTGGGGCTCGCTCACCCTGCGCCCGCGTGACCTCGCGGTGAAGGGGCACCTCCCCAAACGCGAGGTCGAGCGTGTGCGCGCCCTGTTCGCGGCCGCCCCGCCGGGGCATGCCCGCGTCCTCGGGCTGCACCACAATGTGTTGCGCGGCGAGCTCTCCCGTCGCATGGGGCTCGCGCGCTGGCGCCGGGCCCAACGGCACATCGCGGCCTCGGGCGCCGACGTGGTGCTCTGCGGCCACGACCACCAGGAGGGCGCCGAGCTCCTCGGCGGGCGTGTGGTCGTGTCCACCGCAGGCACACTCTGCCAGCGCGCGCGCGGCCGACCGCAGAGCTTCAACTTCGTCACCATCGATCCGAGCGCCGTCCACATCACCTTCTTTCACTGGGACGCGGGCAGCGCGCGGTTCCGCGCGACGGATACGACCGCCTTCGCCCGCCCCGGCGCGGCGCAGACGTCAGCGCCGGCAGCGTCCGCGGCGGCTGCGGGCTAGGGACGCGGTCCGTCCCTCCCACGAGTTCCTTCCCCTCCAGACATCACGCGAGCCGAGGCAACGCTATGGCACCCAAGTTTCAGGGCGTCGACTTCTACGACGTCGACAGTCTCCTCTCCGAAGAGGAGCGCGCGGTGCGCGACACCGTGCGGGCCTGGGTCGACGACCACCTCATGCCCGTCATTGGCGAGCACTACATCGAGGGCCGCTTCCCGAAGCAGCTCGTGCCCCAGATGGCCGAGCTCGGCCTGTTCGGGGCCAACCTCCCCGAGGAGTACGGGTGCGCCGGCCTCAACAACGTCGCGTACGGGCTCATCATGCAAGAGCTCGAGCGCGGCGACTCGGGCGTGCGCTCGTTCGCCTCGGTGCAAGGCGCCCTCGTCATGTACCCGGTCTACGCTTTCGGGTCGGAGGAGCAGAAGCGGCGCTGGCTCCCGAAGATGGCGGCAGGCGAGGTGATTGGGTGCTTCGGCCTCACGGAGCCCGACTACGGGTCGGACCCCGCCGGCATGATCACCGTCGCGACAGAAACCAAGGACGGCTGGGTATTGAACGGCGCGAAGATGTGGATCACCAACGGGTCGACCGCCCAGGCGGCGATCGTGTGGGCGAAGACCGGTCGGCGCGACGATCCAAGCTCGATCCGCGGCTTCATCGTCCCCACGGACACCAAGGGCTTCGCGGCCCGAGACCAGAAGGGAAAGCTCTCCCTGCGCGCCAGCGATACGAGCGAGCTGGTGCTCGAGGACGTGCACGTGCCCCAAGACGCCGTGCTGCCCAAGTCGGCCGGCCTCAAGTCGCCGCTCCTCTGCCTCACCCAGGCGCGCTACGGAATTGCCTGGGGCGCCATCGGCGCGGCGATGGCGTGCTACGACGAGGCGGTCCGCTACGCCCGGAACCGCGTCATGTTTGGCAAGCCGATCGGGGGGTTCCAGCTGCAACAGGCGCGGCTCGCCGATATGCTCACCGAAATCACGAAGGCGCAGCTCCTCAGCCTCCAACTCGGCCGGCTCAAGGACCAAGGGAAGGTCACCCCCGAACAGGTGTCCCTCGCCAAGCGGAACAACGTCAACATCGCCACCGAGGTCGCGCGTGAGACGCGCCGCCTGCTCGGCGCCAACGGGATCCTCGCCGAGTACCAGGCCATGCGGCACCTCGCGAACCTCGAATCGGTCTATACCTACGAGGGTACGCACGACGTACACACCCTCATCCTGGGACAGGAGATCACCGGCCTCAGCGCATTCACCTAGCGGCGTGCGAGGCTACAACGGACGGACTTCGGCCCGTCGGCGAGTGCTGCCCGCGCGAGGCCCGCTTGGTTGACCGGGCAGAGTCCCAGCGTTCGTCCGGTCGGGCCCGCTACCGGCCGCTACGAGGGCCTACGGCGGCCCTCGTCGCAGCACTCTCGGCCGCTCCGGTCGCGGCGCAGCAGCCCGATACCACCCTGCGCGACACGGCCGCGCTCGCCCCCGTCGTGGTCACCGGTCTCCGCCTCCCAGCCGTCCGGGAGCTCGTGCGCGGCCTCGCCGGGCGTACCGCGACCCTCACCGGCGACGACCTCGACGCGCGCGGCGTGCGCTCCCTCGCGGGCGCGCTCGAACAGCTGCCGGGCGTCACGACGTCGGATGAACTGGGGGCCACGGCCCAGCTCGACGTCACGCTCCGCGGCTTCCAGGTCTCGCCGGTAATCGGCCTGCCCCAGGGGGTCACCGTGTACGTGGATGGAGTGCGCGCCAACGAGCCGGACGCCCACGAAGTGAATTTCGATCTCCTGCCGCTCGAGGACGTCGACCGCGTGGAGGTCGTGTACGGGCCGTCCGTGCTGCTGGGGCGGAACGCCCTCGGCGCCGCCGTGAACCTGGTGACACGGCGCGGGAGCGCCCCGGCGTCTCGAGAGCTCGAGGCGTCGGGCGGCAGCTGGGGGCGCTACGAGCTGAAGGCGCAGGCAAGCGGTCGCGGAGATCTCTGGGACTACTACGTGGGCGCGCGCTACGAGCACGAGACGGGCTGGCGCCAAGCGACCGCGAGCCGGATCGGAACGCTGTTTGCGAAGCTCGGGCTTCTCGACGGGACGTGGGACGCGACCCTCAGCTACTCGGGAGCCGCGAACCGGATCGCCCAAGCTGGGAGCCTCCCGGAGGGCCTCGCCGCGACCCGCCCGGACTCGAATTTCACGCCCGGCGACTACTTCGCGCCCTGGGCGCACCTCGTCACCCTAAACGCCCAACGCCTCGTCGGCCGAATCCAGCTCGCCATTAATGCCTTCGGCCGCGCGCTCGATGACGAACAATACAACGTCAACTTTGTCCCACCGGACACGCGCGAGCGCAATCGGACACGGATCGGCGGGGGTGCCGTCCAGCTCTCGGGACGCCTGTCGTTCGGCGGCCGCGTGGTCCGGTGGCTCGGGGGCGCCGACGCGGACCTCCAGCACGTCCTGGTCCGCATCTACACCGCACGGCAGGGCGGCGCCGACTTCCTCACCGAGGCGGTGCGCACCAACCAAGCCGACGCCGGCGCCTTCGCTGGTGCGAGCCTGGCCCTCGTGCCCCAGCTCACCGCCACGCTCGCGGCGCGCTACGATTGGATCCGGGTGCCGTTCGAAGACCTCGTCGATCCGGCGAAAAACGGCCTGAACATCTTCCGGCGCCTGTCCCCGCGCGGCGGCCTCACCTGGCACGCCACGCCCGCCGACGAGGTGTTCTCCTCCGTGAGCGGCGGCTTCCGCGCCCCCGCGGTCGTGGAGCTCGCCTGCGCCGATCCCCAGACGGCGTGCCCGCTACCCTCGGCACTCGGCCCCGACCCCACGTTACGTCCCGTGGCGGCCACCACCTACGAGCTCGGCTGGCACCGCCGCGCGCTCCGCGGCCGGCTCGACCTGAGCGCGGACGTGTATCGCACCGACGTGCGCAACGACATTTTCTTCGTCGCCCGAACGGTGACCGGAGGCTACTTTCAGAACATCGGGGCCACGCGACGCGCGGGCGCGGAGCTCGCGCTCCAATGGCTCGCGCCGGGTGGCGCCCGGGTCTACGCGAACTACGGCTATACCCGCGCCACCTTCGAGTCGACGGCCACCCTCTTCACCACCCGCGCGGCGAGCGGCGAAACCGTCACGCCCGGCGACCGGCTTCCCATGGTGCCAGACCACCGGATCAACGCGGGGCTCGTCCTCCCCCTCCCCCTCCCCCTC
>DATLKW010000360.1:0-3624 GCA_035538175.1 Gemmatimonadales bacterium
CAAACCTCATCGCGGTGCCCATCCTAGTGGCCTGGCTGTACGGTACGCTGGTGCTCGCCGGGCGGCGATCGGGGTACATCATCATCTTCCTGGGATCGCTTCTCGGGTCGCTTGTCCCCATCGTCCACTTCAGGGGGGCAGGGGGCGTTGTCGGCGGCGAGATCTCGAAGTCCAGTGGAGCCTTCTTCTTCGTCTGGACACTCATCGCACTCGGCGCGACCTCGGTCTTCTCCCTAATCCTCTCGGCGCGCGGATTTTGGAGTCTGAGGGGGAGCCAGCCACGGTAGTCCAATAACCCTTCTCGCGCCGGTAGGACGCGCGCCTTCTTGATGACGGCCAGTCAGACAGGCGTCTACTCCGGGCGTCGGGGCGCTTCCTGAAGTCGGTTCCCCTCCCGTACGGCCGGCAGAACGCGCTCGATAAAATCGACGCGTTCTTCCAACTGTTGTAGCCGAGAGTCGATTCTCTCTAAGCTATCGGCGAGCGGGGCGAGCTCTTGGGACCCGGCGGCCGACTTGGCGCGGCGATCGCGAGCTCCCTTGGCGAAAGAACTAACGAGGACAATCGTGGCAACGAAGATGGCTGCGGGGATCATGATTGCCATCATGACGCCGAAGAGTTTCACAGTATCTTGATCCATAGGGCTGCGGCTCCGTGCGAGCTGCGTGGCATCGAATCTTTCGCGCGTGAGTTGCAGCGCGAGGCATTGAACAGTCACAAATGTAATCCTCTGGTACCAGTGGGGCGCACGGCTTCGTTTGGGCGAGGTCGCCCCCGGCCGCCTTGCGGGTCGCATGTGGGCATGAATATTCGAGTCCAACTCAGATGACATGACCCCGAGGCGGCCTCTCGTGCGGGTCGCCCACGTCCGGGGGGAGCAAATCGCGCAACGGGCGGTGCTGACCAGGAAATACATTCGGGCCTTCGGCACCGCGCTTGCGCTCCTCGTGCTCGCCGCTGCCCCCTCGCTCCGCGCACAAAGCTCGCCAGCGACCGTCGCTCGACCAGGCGACGGCGCGGTCCAGGGTCGGCGGCTTCCCCTCTCTCATCGGGAGTTTGCCATCACGTCCTCCACCGATTGCGACCGTCCCGAGGCGGGCCCGACGGTCGCGGCGGGCTCTTTGTCAGAAGACCTGCACGTGCTCGGAGACACCGCGCTCGTCGCCATTCGCGAGTGGCGTCACTCTGACACGGCGACCGTCGATACCACGGTTCTCGACCGGAAGACGCTCCGACCGTTGTGGAGTCGTACCCACTTCGCGGACGGTTCGACTGCCGTCTGGGAGTTTCGGGGGCGCCGCGTGCAGTGGACGGTCGCACAGCCGAGGGTGGTCGTCGACTGGCTGGACTCAACGATCGCCGAGCCGGCATTCTTCGCCGGGGCCGTGGAGCTGTTGCTCGCCGCGAGTCAACGCTTGTCGCGACTTGGCAGTGAGATGGTTTTCCCGCTGATCGACCTTCAAGCGGGTCCCGGAGCGCCGACGTCTTTCGCCGTTTCCAATCTCACTGCGCGGGTCACCGGTTCCGAAGTGGTGACGTTTCCGAACGGTGGGAGGGTCGACGCCTGGGTGGTCAGTACTGACCCGCTCGGTTGGACGTATTGGATCGAACAGCGCAAGCACGAAGTGATTAAGTGGCACGTTCCTCAATTTGAGTCCATCTGCCCCACGACCTACACCGTTGCCTCGCCCTCGCCATGAAGCCCAGTCACTTCGGTGAGTTCCGGCGCGGCGCGGACGTGGAGTACCGGGGCGCGCAGCATGCTGCTAAGTTGGGGGACCGCTTGAGCCGAATGTTTGCCATTGCTGCGGCAAACGGGGGCAGCGGTCGCAAGTCGTAAGCTCTTTGGGGTGGTTAGCTCAGCTGGTTAGAGCGCCGGTCTCACTTACCGGAGGTCACAGGTTCGAGTCCTGTACCGCCCATTTTGCCTCGCCCCATCCCGCTCGTCGGCGCCCCATCCCTGTAACGACCCATCTACATTCGGCGATCGCTCGGAGCGTAACCCCCCGGCACTACGTAACTCACAGCCGGTATGAGGCTTGCTCTACCTCCCGCGTCGACGCCACTGGGGTGTCTGCGTGGGTCTTGTTCAGGGGAGCGGCTTCGCCGGGAGCCTCGCCCGCGGCCGGCGGACCGCGGGGGCCGCCGCCTGCCTGGCGCTCGCGTCCCTGCTCGCCACCTGCAAGGTCGACAAGCTCACCAATACTCCGCCGCCCGTCGCGAAGCTCGCCGTGGCGCCCGGGCAGATCCGTGATTCTGCCGCTCAGGGGAGCACGGCGATCGTGGCTGACAGCGTCGGCGTCTCGAACGCAGGCCAGGGGACGCTCTCCTGGGGCCACGCGTTCGCGCTTGGCGGTCCGTGGCTCACGGCGACCGCCGACGGCGGCGTCGCGCCCGGCCAACTGCGCCTCGGGTTCAATCCTGCGAGCCTCGCCCCGGGCCTGTACCGCGACACAGTCGTCATCACCGCCGAGAACGCCGATAACAGCCCCGCACGCATCCCGATCGAATTCGCGGTGCATCCGTGCGCGCTCACCGCGATCGTGCCCGACGTCGCGATCCACGATTCGGTCACCACGCGCGACTGCGCGGCCCCACACCACGCCCCGAGCTACGCGCGGGCCTACACGTTCAGCGCGCGGGCGAACGATTCGATCTCGGTCGTCATGGCGGGCTCGGGACTCGCCAGTTTCGTGGCGCTCGATACGTCGCTCGCCGCCGCATCACCGCCCTTCGCCCCGGGGAACGCGTGCGGGACCGGGTGCATCTATTATCGCCGTCTCCCGACCTCTGGCACATACGAGATCGAGGCCGGGGCGGGGCCAGGACAAACGGGCTCCTTCACGCTGAGCGTGACGCACCCGCGCGCGCCGAACGCCCCCGGCTCGCTCGCCCAACTGCGCTCCGACTCGACCACCGCGGTCGCGCCCGGCGCGAGCATCGACCAGACCAGCATCGTCCTGCGCGCTGTGCTCACGGATCCGGATGCCTGGGACACGCTCGCGCTCGAGGTGGAAGTGGAGCCTGCGGCCACGCCCTTCACCGGGACGACCAGCGCGACGAGCGGCCGGGTGGCAAGTGGCGTGCGGGCCTACGTCGCCTTGGCTGGCCTCGCGAACAACACGGCCTTTCATTGGCAGGCGCGCACGCGCGATCAAACGGGGCGGGTGAGCGCGTGGGCCCCGTTCGGGACCGGCGGGTCGGGGGCGGCGGACTTCGCGACCGCCGTGCCCACGCCCCCTAATCCACCGACCGCGTTGGCGCAGCTCCAAGGCGACGGCGTCACCCCGATCCCCGTGGGTGGCACGGCGCGGACCCGCTCGGTCGTCTTCCGAGCCGCCGTCTCGGATCCGGACCCCGGCGACCAGCTGCGCCTGGACGTCGAAGTGGAGCCGCTCGGCACCGCGTTTACCGGCGTACCTAGCGGGTCGGGGGCGACGGTGGCGAACGGCGGGACCGCTAGCGCGACCATCGCGGGCCTCTCGGACAACGTGTCGTATCACTGGCAGGCGCGCGTAGTCGATCAGACGAACCTCACCGGGCCGTGGGTGCCGCTCGGCGGGGCCCCGGACTTCAAGGTCGCCGTGACTGCGAGCCAACTCGCCTTCACCGTGCCACCGAGCA
>DATLKW010000361.1:0-2877 GCA_035538175.1 Gemmatimonadales bacterium
CCGAGGCGTGATCGTCAGGCGCTCGGCGGGGGGGGTCGGCCCGCGGATCGGCACAACGCAGCGCTTCCACTCCTCGAACGCGCCCGATCCGCGAAACAACGACGCCGTGTGACCGTCCTCCCCCATCCCGAGCAGCAGCACGTCCAGCCGCCGCGGCAGGAGGCGCTCGTACGCGACCGCGGCGGCATCTCGGTCGGGGCGCTCGGCCTCCATCCGGTGGATCTGCGCCGCCGGAATCGGGACGCGGCCGAGCAGCGCCTCATATACCATCCGGTAGTTACTGTCTGCATGATCGGGTACCACGGCCCGCTCGTCGCTGAAGTAGACGTGGATGTGCGCCCAATCGATCGCCTGGGCATAGGGTGCCGTGGCGAGCTCCTCGTACACTCGTTGCGGCGTCCTCCCTCCCGCTAGCCCCACAGTGCACCGTCCCCGCGCCGCGACCCCCCGCTGCACGGTGCCGGTCACCCAGTCGGCGAGAGCACGGATCAGCGCGGGTTCGTCCAAGACCACCAACCGCCCGGCACTCATGGCCGGCGTGCCTTGGCCAGACCACGAGTCGGCCGGGGTTCAAGGACCTTGCGCCACACGCGCAGCATCTCCGCGACGCTCCACGCCTGGGCCGGGCAGCCCCGCGGCGCGTGCGGCTCGTCCCCGTCGAAGATCTCCGACACCTGCCCGAGACAGGCTTCGTCGAGGTGGCTTGCCAAGGGCTCGAGGGCCTTGCGCCCCCGGGCGCGGGTCGCCGCGGTCCCGCCGTAGGCGTACAGCAACGCGTCGGCAAAAGGCCCGAGGAGCCACGGCCAGACGGTCCCCTGATGATACGCCGCGTCTCGCGTACGCCCGTCGCCTTCGTAGCGCCCTTTGTAGGCGGGATCCGACGGCGCCAGGGTGCGCAGGCCGCGGGGCGTGAGCAGATGCTGGGCGACGAACTCGACCATCGACTTTGCCTGGACGCGCGTGAGCAACGAGTACGGCAAGGACGCGGCGAACACTTGGTTAGGACGGATGCTCTGATCCTGGCTGCCGTCGGGCGCGATCACGTCCACCAGCGAGCCCGTCTCTGGGTCCCAGAACGCCCGCAGGAACGCCTGGCGGGTCCGGTTCGCCCGGCGGCGCACCTGCGCCGCGTCACCCGTCCGACCCTGGCGCAACAGCAACGCCGCCAGGATCCGGCGCGCGTTGTACCAAAGCGCGTTGACTTCCACGGGCTTGCCCCGGCGCGGCGTCACGACCCAGTCGTCCACGCGCGCGTCCATCCAGGTCAGGGCAACGCCATCGGCGCCCGCCGTCAGCAGGCCGTCCCCGTCCTCGCGGATCCCGAACGCGGTGCCGCGCGCGTAGGCCGCGACGATCTGCTCGAGCGCGGCACCGAGCGGCCCATCGACCAGCGACGGGTCGCCTCCGGCCTCGAAGAAATGGTGCAGGGCCACGCTGAACCAGAGACTCGCGTCCACGGAGTTGTACTCCGGCTCGAACCCCTGGTCTGGGAAGCGGTTGGGCAGCAGGCCATCCTTCAGATGACTCACGAAGGAAGCGAGGACTCGTCCCGCCTCGTCCGTTCGCCCAGCGGTGAGCGCCAGCCCGGGGAGCGCGATCATTGTGTCCCGCCCCCAATCAGCAAACCACGGATACCCGGCAATGATCGAGCGCTGCTCGCCGGTACGGGCGACGAGGAACGCATCCGCGGCTACGGCGAGCCGGCGGCCAAGGGGGTCCCCGTCCGGGATGGCCGCGGGGAGTTGCGCCCGGCGATTCCGCTCGTCGCGCTCGAGCTCGTCCGCGGCCGGCGGCGGTCGGAGCTCAGCCGAGAAGATCAGGTCCGCCTCCCGGTCTCGCGTGAGGGGCAGCTCCACGACGAACGGCGCGTAGCCGTCCTCTTGGGAGGCTAGGCCCCGCTCGAGCTCGCGCAGATACTCGAACCGCCGGTACCACAGCGCTTCGCTGCGGTAGGACCCCGGCCGCACATACACCGACACGGGCAGACTCCCGTCCGACGGCACGCAGTGGATCGCCTCGCCGGTGCGGGTCGCCTCGACCCACCAGTGGTCGCTCTCCTGGCGCCGCCCGTGGTGGTCCCGGAAAACAAAGAACGGGCGCACCGCCAACGACACGGGCTCGCCCTCGAGGAGCCGGTACCGCACCACGGTGGTGTTCTGGCCATACACCATGAAGAGGCGGCGCTCGACCCGGTGGGCCGGCGTACGGTAGGTCCAGGTCGGCACGGGTGACGCGTGGAAGCTCTCGAGGAGCTGCCAGCCCTCGGGCCACACCGCCCCCGGATACTGGTGGGTCGAGAGGAACACCGGGGGGTCGAGCACCATCCACTCCTCACCCCCGGTTGCGATCAGGGTGCGCTCCGCGGGCGGCCGGACGGCGGCCACGAGCCACCCGTGGTAGCCGCGCGTCGAGGCCCCCGCGACCGTGCCGGACGCATACCCCCCGAGGCCGTTCGTCTCCAGCCATTCCAACGCCGCGAGCGAAGTGTAGTCCGACGGGAGACGCGTCACGCCGCCACTGAGCCTGCCGCCGGCGCGCCCAGCTGCGCGGTCCAAGCCGTTGAACGCGACCGACTGCGCGCCGTTCGACCGCGGCACGTCACGAGGCATCGGGGGGAGCCGCTCCGCGCTCGAGCTGTGCGCGCGCGACGGCCACGACGTGCTCGACCGTGAACCCGAACTTCTTCTGGAGCTCGGCGAGCGGCGCTGAGGCCCCGAACGTCTCCATCCCCACACGCACGCCGTCGAGCCCCACGTAGCGCTCCCAGCCGAAGGTACTGGCCTGCTCGACTGACACTCGCGCGCGCACGCCGGGTGGGAGCACAGCCTCGCGGTACGCCTGCGGTTGCTGCTCGAACAGCTCCCACGAGGGCATGCT
>DATLKW010000362.1:0-3352 GCA_035538175.1 Gemmatimonadales bacterium
AGACATCCGGAACGCCGTCGAAGAGGCGCACGCGGCCGCGAGCGGCTGGATCCGGGCGAGCGGTCATGTGCGCGGGCAGATCTTGTATTACATCGCGGAGAACCTGGCCCAGCGCGCGCTCGAGTTCGCGGCACGGATCGACGCGATGACGGGCGAGCGCGGTGCCGGAGCAGCCGAAGTGGAGGCCGCGGTGGCGCGCCTGTTCACCAACGCCAGTTGGGCCGACAAGTACGACGGCGCGGTGCACCACACCCCGATTCGCGGCGTGACGCTCGCCATGAACGAGCCGATCGGCGTGCTCGGGATTGCCTGCCCCGACGACTACCCGCTGTTGGGGTTGGTGTCGCTTGTCGCCCCGGCTCTCGCCGTCGGCAACACCGTCGTCGTCATCCCGTCGGAGCCTCACCCGCTCGCCGCGACCGAGTTCTACACGGTGCTCGAGGGCTCCGATGTGCCAGCCGGAGCGCTGAACATCGTCACCGGGAGCAAGGACGCGCTGGCGCAGGTGCTGGCCGAGCATGACGACGTGGACGGCGTATGGTACTTCGGCAATCGCGCCGCGGCCGCGGAGATCGAGCGTGCCTCGGCCGGGAACATGAAGCGTACCTGGGTCGAGTGGGACCCGCGCCCCTGGTCGGATCCTGGCCGGGGCGAAGGGCGCCAGTTCCTGCGCGCCGCGACGCAGGTGAAGAACATCTGGATCCCGTACGGCGAATAGAGGCCGGGACCGTGGTCCCGACCCCGTTTGAACACTCTCACGCCGCTAATCGTCTGCCGTCTGGGGGCGCCGGCCTCCCCTTCATCAGTCGCCAGCGGTTGCATACCGGACAGCCGTAGTAGGTTCGGCCGACCCAGTCGGTTTCATACTGTTGCGGATGCCGGCAGAGGCGGGCCGGACGGCGCGCCTCCGACGGGCGGGCCTTCGAGCGCATAACCCTCCCTCCGCGTACGAGCTGCACCTCGCAGAACAGCGCGCCGCGCTGGGGGGTTCCGGGCCCGCTCAATCCCCCGTCTTAACGATGGCCCAGCCGAGGTTTGCCATCACCCGGACGAGCCATCCCAGCCGCTCCAGATCGACCGGCTTTGTTAGGAAGGCGTCGGCGGCGAGGGCGGCGAGGTGCTCCCGGTCTTCGTCCGAGGCAGTCAGGACGACGACCGCGAGCTTGCGCAACTCGGGGTCCTCGCGGATCTGAAGCAACACGTCGCGTCCGTCCAGGCCGGGGAGGTTGAGATCGAGGAGGACGAGATCGGGTCGGGGGGCGGTGTCGTGGGGCGGCTGGCCGCGCAGGAACGCGAGGGCGTCCTTCCCGTTGGAGATGGTCCAGACGCGGTTTTGCACCTTGGCACGCTGCAGGGCGCGGAGCGTCAGCTCGACGTCGTCCGCGTTGTCCTCGACGAGCAGGATGTTGATGGGGCGCGCGCTTTCGGTCATGGGGCTGGCTCTGCGCTAGCGACCGCGCGCCGGACCGCGACCGGGGTGGGGCGCGCGACTCGCGCGCGCAACGCCTCGTGCAGCCGTCGGGCGACCGATCCGGGGCGGCCGTCGCCGACCGGGCGCCCGTCGAGCTTCACGACTGGCATGACGTCCACGGTGGTGGCGGTGAGAAACAACTCGCTCACCCGAGCGAGCTCGTCGACCGTGAGCGCCCGCTCCGACACCGCGAGCCCGAGTTCGCCCGCGAGCTCGAGCACGACGGCTCGGGTCACCCCGCCCAGGATGCGGTGGTCCAGGGGGTGGGTGCGGAGGACGCCGTCGAGGGACGCGAAGACGTTGGTGCTCGCGCCTTCCGTGACCACCCCATCTCGGGTCAGGATCGCTTCGAAGGCTCCCGCAGCGACCGCGCGCTGTTTCGCGAGGACGTTCGGGAGGAGCTGGATGGTCTTCACGTCGCAGCGCGCCCACCGCTGGTCCGCGGTGGTGATGGCGCTCGCCCCACGCGCCCGCACGTCGTCGGGGACGACGAGGCGCTGGGCGCTCAGAAACACCGAGGGTCGGGTGCCGGGCGGGGGAAAGTGGTGGGTCCGCTCTGCGGCGCCACGCGTGATCTGGAGATACACCGTGGCGTCCCCGTCGGAGAGGCCGTTTTCCCGGACGAGCTGGTCCGAGATTGCGACGAGCGCCCCGCGATCGAGGGTGGGCGGCGGAGTGATCCGCAGCGCGTCGAGCCCCCGCTCGAGGCGCGCGAGGTGGCGTTCGGGCTCAAACAGCCGTCCCTGGTGCGCCCGGGTGACTTCGTACACGCCGTCACCGAAGAGAAATCCCCGGTCGTCCACGGAGACCGCCGCACGGCCCCGGTCCAGGAAGCTGCCGTTGAGGTAGACCAGCACGGTGCTAGGAAATGTAGCATTGCCGCCACGGCGGGCCAGCGGCCCCGTCGACGTACGGCGCGATTCGCGGGAGGCCGGCCGGGAGACTCAGGTGGTGGGAGAGCCTGGGAGTGGGCCCGGTGGCGCTTGCAGCAGCGTGAACCACGCCGGCAGGCCATAGAGGAGGAGCCAGGCGCGCCATGCCAGGCCAAGGAGCCCGTAGCTCCAAGTGATGCGGTTGCCGGCGAGGAAGATGACGATCACGAGTCCGAGTACGCCGTGGATGAGGACTCGGTATGTGCGGTACGTCGCCTGCTCGGCGTCTTGGGTCCCTCGCCGACCGCCGACCGCGATCACCGCGACGGCCATGATCGCCAGCACGAAGGCCACACCGACATCGGCTGGTCCCCACCACGGGGGGAAGGGTGAGACGTCTCTGGCGAGGGCCGCGGTGATCGGGAAGACGAGCGAGACCGAGAAGACGACGGCCGTGGCGAGGGCGAGACGACGGGCGCCGCGGCTCCGCGTTATTGGGGCTTCCGCCACTCGCAGGCGAATTGTTGTCCGTCGCGGGTGCGCGCGTAGTCCCAATCGGTGACGACGCAGTAGTCGCCGTTCTCCGCGATCAGGATGTTGTACGAGCCAACGAGCTGAGTGTCGCTCACGCGTCGATAGCGTGCCGGGACTTGGGCGCCGCTGACCCACTGGAGGTGCCGCGCCACGCGGCGTCCCGGGAAGGTCCCGCCCTCGCGGCTGGCATCCTCCACGGCACCGTGGTGAACACACGAGAGTGCCACCGGCAGGAGCAGCAGCCGCGCGACCCGCGCTAGCGACTGCGGCCGCGGCGGCGCGGCCTTTTGGCCCCGAGCGCTACCCATCAATGCCCCACGCGCGCCCCTTGAGGCGTTCACCACCAACTTAGCCTCCGGTGCAGCCCCGCGCCAACGCCGGCGGGCGCGCGTTGCTGCCAACCCCTCTTCGGACCTCGTCTTTGAGTCGAGGGAGGGCCGGGCGTCGCCGCTACGACTTGGAGCTCTGTTTCCGC
>DATLKW010000363.1:0-9560 GCA_035538175.1 Gemmatimonadales bacterium
TGAGGATCGGGTCGAAGAAGAGCGCCTGCCCGAGCGCGACGAGCGCTGAATCCTGCGCCGGCAGCGCCGCGATCGGCACAACGCTCCAGCGCTGCAGACTGTCGCGCAGTTCGGTGTCGATCGGCGGCGCCAGCGTCGTCGGTGGCGACACCGCGTCGCACCCGACCGCAAAGACCACCACGGCGAGGCCGCACGGCCGGAGGCGTGGGCTCATGACGTGCCGCCTTGGATCACCACAGGGGCACCGCGATCGAGACCTGGTGCGTCGTCGTGCTCACCTCCTGCAGCGTAAGGGGCCCGCTCGGGGCCGCGAGGATGCTCCCCGCCACGAGGGCCGCGCCGCTCGCGGCCGCGAAGAAGCGCCCCGACGACTGCACTCCTGGACGACCTGTCCCCTTCGTGACGCGGCCGCGATACCGGATCTCTAGGTCCGGGAAGCGGAGCGCGAGCCCCCACGTGGGCGTCCACTCGATCCACCCTTCGTCGAGGGCTTGATTGGTGAGCAGCACGTGATCGGCCTGAGCGAGGTGGTAGTGCACCGAGCGCAGTGCTAAACCGAGCTGCAATTCCGCCGCCTTGCCGAGGGGCCCAAGTTCGAGTGAGCGACTCGTCCCGAGCCGGAGCACCGCGTTCGAGAAGTGGAAGTGGTTCTCGACGGTCTTCCCGCCCGTGGGGATCGTGTCGCCGACGAGCGTCGTGGCGGGTGCGGGCGCGTCCGCCCACGTGTAGCTCCAGATCGGCTCGTAGATCACATCGAGGCCGAACGTCGTCGGCCCGTCGGTCTTGGAGACGCCGATCCCGGCGTTGAAGGCCGACGAACGCCCCGGGTCCCACGGGAGAACGGGGACGTTGGCGAGCTGGTAGGCGGGCAGCTCAGGGTGCGAGAGCCGGTTCGCGGTCAGCATCCCACCGAGGCGCCACCCCCCTGCCCCGATCGGCTGCGTATACCCGACGTGCAGGCCCCAGGCGTTCGTCTCGTCGGCGTCATGCACCACGCGCGGGCGCAGGGTGAACTGCTGCGCGGCGGGATCCCAGATCTCGTCGAGGTAGGTGACGTCGTGCGTCATCCTAAACCGGTTATGAAGCGCGAGGGCCTCGAGCGTGCGTGCCCCCGGCCACTCCTTGAAGAGCCCGACGCGAAGATCGAGCGCGTGCCCGAACTGGTGGATCGCGCTGCTCCCGGCGTAGAGCAAGTCGACCCCGTCGACCCCGGTGAGGCGCGCCCACGAGGCGCTCGCCCCGAGCGCGAGCCCAGCATCAGGCAGCTTTCGCCCTACGAGCGCGAACGCGTACTGGTTGCCGTAGGAAGAAGGGGTGGCCGGCGTCGAGACGGGGCGCGGCATGTTGGTGACCACCCATTGCACCTGTGGGAAGAAGGTGCCGCTGTTCGGCGTCTTGCTCGCGTCGATCTGCTGTAAGGCGAGCGCCATCCCTCCGAACCACGGACCCGTTCCCGCCAGGATGCCGAGCGGCAGCGTCCGCCCGCCCCCGGCGTTGTCCGAAATCCCATAGAGGGTGGGAGCACTCAAGAGCCGCGACGTCCGGACCGCGACGCCGCGCGCGGGGTTCACGAAGGGATCTAGCAGGGTGTCCGCAAGCGCGATCGACACGCCACCCATCCCCACGTTGGCCGACGGGAAGATGTCGAACTGGTCGCCCTGCGCGATGGGAAGTGTTTTGATTGGGATGATCTGCGCGCTGCCGGCTCGCGGAAGCGCGATGAGCATGGTCGACACGACGAGTAGACGGATCGGGTACGGACGACGGCTCGCCACAAGGCACCTCGCTCGGCAGAGGGATCCGCAAAGGGATACCTCCCTTCCTCGTGCCCGCGTCACCACTCGGACCCGAGGCGTCTGGGGTGAGAGCTGCGAGCCGTGATCTCCGGGGCGCCGCCCATCGCGACCCGTGCTTCGGCACAGGGAAAGGGGTGGTCGGCGGCACGATGAGGCCGCGGGGGGTATCCTCCATCGAGTGGCGCCTAGCCGCTGCCGCAGTCAGGCACAGCGGAGGGCCCCAGCATCACGGTACGGCGAAGATCCCTACCTCACTGCCGAAGTCGTCGACCGAGCGAGTGACGCCGGCCGGCACGAACCACGCCCCGCCGTCCAGGCGCACATTAATGCGGTGCAGGCCGCTTGGGATCTCGAGCATCGCTTCCCATGCCCCGTCCGGGACGCGCGTGAGCGCCACCGGTTCCCAGTCGGTGAAGTCACCCGCGAGCTCCACTCGCATGGCCTCGGAGGCATGCAAGCGGAGCCGCACCCACCGGCCCCGCTCGGCCCGCACCTCGAGACGCACGACAGGTCCGAGGGGGAGCGCTTCAGCGCGTGGGCTGCGGGACGTGGGAAACGCGTGGATGACGCGGCCGCTCCGGCCGAGGGAGAGCCCGACCGCCGCCGACAGATAGCCGGCCGCAAGCCCTCCGCTGATGGGGTCGCTCGCGTAGTGTCCACCGCCCAGGACGAGGGCCGTCCGCTCTCCGAGCGCGATCGTCGCCGTCGTTTCGCCATAGACGCCCGACCCATTGCTGCCCATGCCGCTCCACGCCCGCGCCCCGAGCGCCACGTCCAGGGCAAGCGGTCCGCGCTCCCAATGCGCTCGTGATCCGACGTCGGTGTAGGTCGTGTCGGCGATGCGGGAGCGGTCGGTCGACAGCTGAAGCGTGAGCTCTGGGAGCCGCCACCACACGCCAGCGCTCGCGGCGGCCACGGAACGGGGAGCGCCGCCATAGGATGTCGCTCCGCCGCTCACGCCGATCCAGGCTCCGCGCTCGAGCCCGAGGACGTGGAGCCGGGCTCGGGCGACCCCGTGCCAAAAACTCGCGAGGTCGAGGTATTGGCTGGCGCCGCTCACGAACCCGAATTCGCCCCGCCACAACGGTCCTGGGTCCGTGAACAGTCGTGCCGCCACGGCGCTCTGAAGACTTTCGTGACCGCTTTCGAAGCGGAGGTAGGTGCCACTGACGCTCACGCTGGCGCTCGAGCTCTGCCAGTCGACGCGCGGCGCGAGCGAGACCGCGCCCGACGGCAGGAACCCGTCGTAGTGCACCGTCGCGACGCCGACGGTGAGGCTGCCTGTGCTTTGCGCCCCCAAACCCCTGCCGAGGAGGGACATTGCCGCCGCGAGCGCCGCGGCCCACGCCAGGGACGCGACCCTCACCGCCGGTGAGCGGGCGCTAGGGTTTGCGCGGGGGGAGCTGCTGGCCGCCGTGGGCGCCCGGCGCGAGAGACGAGGATGCGGCCAAGGCGCCAGCCCAGGCGGCCGCGCCGGGAGACGCGCCAAGGGCGATGTCACGCTCGACGGCGTGGCGGAACTCAACCAACTCGGGGTCGCGCACCCGCGCTGCGAGCGCGAGCACGGCCGCCGCCGCGCTGTCCGCCGGTACCCCACTCGCCACGAGGTCGGTGAGGACGGCCAGGGGCACGGTGAGCGACTGACGCCGCGTGCGACGCAGCTCGGCGAGCACGCTCGGCGGGGCCCCGGCCCGGAGCGCCGCGGCGCCTGCGCTGAGCTCAGCGGGAGACGCCGCGCCGCCGAGCGCTTCGCGGGCGCCCCCCAAATCCCCCGCAAGGCGGCGTAGGGCCGTCATGATCAGGTCGCCGCCGGCGTGCTTCGTCGCGCCCTCGAGCGCCCGTTGGACGAGCGGCTCCGCCGGCAGCCCAGCCGAGCGTGCCGAATCGATGAGCCCCACCACTGGGGCGCGCGTCTCCGGCGCCAGCCGCTCGAGCCGCGCATCTTGGGCGGCCGTCGCGCTCGCCAGCGTCACGAGCAACGGTACCACGAGGCGCACGACCGGCCGCACGGTCAGGACCCTCCGACAGTGAGCACCGAGCTCGGTGGGCCGAACTCGTCGTCGCGCGCCAGCGGGGCCGTGGGGTCCGCGAGCCAGCGCGCGCCGTCGGCCAGGAACGCGTAGCGGTAGCGCCCGGGCGCGAGCGGGACGACCGTCGTCCACACGGCGCTCTTCTCGCCCACCCGGCGCATTGGCGTCCGGGCCGCATCCCAATCGTTGAAATCGCCGACGAGCGACACGCGCGTGGCACGCGGGGCGAGGACCACGAACGGGTATACCCGCGCGGCGTCCGCAATCCCCTGCCCCGCCCCCGCCCGCTGCGCTCCTCGAAGCCCGCCCAAGTACTGCTCGGACGCGACGAATGCCAGCACAACGAGCCCCGCGGCGGCTGCGAGCGCACCGAGCGGCGACAGCGACACCACACGCCGACGGGTGAGCCACCCGAGCAAGAAGGGGCGAGGGCCTCGGGGAGCTGGGAGGCGCGTGATCTCTGCCATCACGCGCCGATCGAGTGCAGGGTCTATGTGGGCGGGGCGCTTGAGATAGCGCACCACGCGCTCGACGGCGTCGTCACGGTCCTCAAACACGTTCCGCCTCCTTGAGGATCACCTGGAGCTGCTCGCGCGCGCGCTTGACGCGCATCTTGAGCGCGGAGATCCCGGCCCCGGTGAGCCCCGCCATCTCCTCGTACTCCAGATCCTCCATGTGCTTGAGCAGAAACGCCTCGCGACACTCGGGCGCGAGGCGCGCGAGCGCCCACCGCACGAGGTCCTCCCACTCCGCGCGCTCGCCCGGGCCAGGGACCGCCGCTTCGTTGAGCGTCGCATCGTCGTGGAGGAACAGGCGGCCGCGCCGAGCCGACCGCCCAGCCGTCGTGCGGCAACGGTTCACCAGGATGCCGTAGAGCCAAGCGCCAAACCGCTCCGGCCCGTCGCAGCGGTGCAGCGAGCGGTAGGCTCGCACGAATGCGTCCTGCAACGCCTCTTCAGCGTCCTCTACGTTCCCGAGCATGTGGAACGCGTAGCGGCCGAGGCGGTCGCGATAGCGCGCCACGAGCGCAGCGTACGCATGGGTGTCCCCGCCGAGCACCCGACGTACCAGCGCCGCGTCGCCCGTCTCCACGCTCTCTATACCCACAGCCAGGACTCCGGCGTCACAACAGCCGCTCATCTAAATCGCCCCGGAATATGTCGCGTGAGCCCGAGAGCGCGCACCCGGCCACCTAAGACTCGGCCAACCGGCTAGCCGGAACGGGGTTAGCCCGTGCAATTGGGGGGAGCTGTGCTTCCCCACCCGCTCCAAGTCGCACTCGAAGCCCGCCTCGCGGCCGAGCTTGCTGGGCTGAAAGTGGGACGGACCGTGGGACCTACACTCAGGATCGCTCGGGACAGCTTGTGATAGTCGAAACGGCTTGTACCGCTAAGGGCACAAGCCGTCACGAGTTGTTGCGAGCAGTGTCGAGCAGGTCTGAGTCGGGCTCCCATCATGAGTCCGCTGCTCTAACCACCTGAGCTAAGGACCCGACGCTTGAGCGTAAACAACTTAGAGGGTGTCAGAAGTTTTGCTATGCCGATCCCCGTGCTCTGGTGTGCCGAACGCCGATAGTCCCGCGCCCCTAACGCCAGCGTTTGTGCGTCATGAGCCCTTCGATGGGCAGACTTTGCGCACGCCACGAACCGGTCGTGTCCGGACTTCCCCGCGGCGCAGAAGTTGGAGTGCCTCTCCACTGACACTGTCGCGTTTGACCCGCAAGTAAAACTCGTAGCCCAGTCTCCTATCGACCCACAGGCGCGCTTCGATAGAATCTGGGGCGGTTGAGCTCCAATACGTGTCACGGTACCAGTGATGCGGCCGAGTGATATCAACCAGCCGACGCGTACCGATCACGCCTGAAGAGTCCAACTGCAGCCAGAAGGCCGATGATGAGTTCCCCCATCCTGGCCAGGGCAACACTACCAGTTCGTAACAGCCCACCACGGCGGCTTCCGCGGCGGTGAGGGGTTCGGGAGGTAGCGGGCGTCGATGAGCGCAAGACAGGTGGAGGAGCGCGGCGATGAGGCAAGAAGAACGATTCACAGGGCGGTGGCAGCGGCCTAGCGAATCGCACCTAACGGGCGGTGGAATGAGGCTTCATGATGAAATCCGTGGCGCGGTTGAAACCGCGGACCTCGCGCAGCGGTCAGCGCCACGTCCACCCGAGCCCCGCGTGCAGTAGGGGCACGATGGTGTCGTAGACACGGCCGGCGCCGGCCCCCGCCGTAAGCGTGAACCCCGAGCGGGCTAGGTAGCTGTAACCGACCGACAGCCCGGGACCGTAGTCATGGGAGGTCGGTGCGCCGATGAAGGTCGCCTGCCTGATACCCAGCACCGACACCGAGGCCTCCCCGAAGAGACGATGTCCCCAACGGGCTAGCGGGACGTAGAAGCGGACGCCTGCGGCGCGGGCGCGGAACGTCTGAAAGGTGGAATTACCCGGCCAGATGCCGAGGCCGGCGAAAACGCTGAAGCGTCCTCCAACGATATAAGCGTCGCCCGCTGCACCGATCCCACCGAAGGCGTTGCCGAAGCCCGTGAGAATGGCGACGCGCGGCTGCGCGGCGAGCACCTGCGCGATTGCCGGCGCCGGACACAGACTCAGGAGGAGGAGACACGCGATAGCGCGTGAGCTCATAGGAGGCCCGGTCAAAACTCGGGGCGGCTCCGGGGCGGCGCAAGCGGCACCGGGAAACCCGCATGTCGACCGACGCCACCTAGCGCAGCACGGTCGGCCTCGGCGGTCGCTTCGTGGCGCGCAAGGCACGCACGAGAGCGGTCAGGAGGAGCCCGCCCGCAGCCACGAACAGCGCGGTGCCGAACCCCGTTGCGACCTCCACTACGAGCAGGCCTGCGACAAGGAGCGCCGAGCCGAGGAGGGCGGGGAGCAAGCACCCCCGTAGCTGTGTGTCGAGTGCCCGACGCTCCGCGGAGATGACCGGCCGGGGCTGAGCTGGCAGAAGCTCGAGCGCTCGCTCCGCCACCTGCGGCTCGACAAACAGACTCGCGCCCTTGATAAACGCCATTTCCGGACGCATGCCGCCCGCGTCGTCCATGGAGACCATCGCGGATATCCCGCGCGCCTCCAGCAGGCCCTTGGCCAGCTCGGCCTCGAGGCGACTCGGAAACGTCCTGATGCAGACGAGCTCACCCAAGTGGTTCGCCAGCGAAGGGGCCCGGGCCCAACCTGCCCGAACCGCCTGGCACCATCAAGCCCCACTTCGGGACAGAGCGAAACCACACGTCGCGGGACTCCCCCTCCACACGGCTCACATTAGTTTCTGATGCGCGAATCGGTCCTCCACCGAAGCGACCGAGCCTCCTCGGGCTGCCGCGAGGGCGACCGTGGGCGCCCAAGTCCGACAGGCATGGTGATCCGCTCGCTGAACGAGCTGAGCTCAAGCCCGCGAGAGGAGCACAATCCAGTGCCGCGTGCGCAAGGAACAACCGGCAGATGAGTCGGCGAGCAGGCGGGCCACGAACCGCGCGCACCACCTCGACCCATCCCTCCTGGCGTCCCTGACCCGATGCGCCGGGCGCTGATCATCTCGCATGCCTACATCTCGCCTGCGAACCGCGGGAAACTACGCGCGCTCGCCTCACGCGGGCTCGACGTCACGGTCGGTGTCCCGGCGCGCTGGCGCGACCCCGTCCTCGGAGCGACGACCGAGGTCGCGTGGGAGCGCCAGAACGGCGTGGAGGTATTCCCGATCTTGGCCCGCCGCCACGGCGAGGCCGATTCGCTCACTTTCGCCCGTCGCGCGCTCGGGGCGCTCCTGCGCGACAAGCGGCCCGATGTCGTCCAGGTGGAGGAGGAGCCCACGACCCCGGCAGCCCGCCAAGTGCTGCGTGCCGCCCGCCACCTGGGACTGCCGACCGTGCTCTACACGCAGCAGAACGTGGACCTCCCGCTGCCGTGGCTCGCGCGGCGCCGGCGCCGCCGGCTCTTGACCCGACTGCGCGGCGCCATTGCGGCGAGCGGGGCGGCGGCGACGCTCGTGCGCCGCGTGGCGCCCGAGCTGCCCGTCGCCGCGATCCCCCAGCTCGGCGTCCAGGTGCCGAGCGAGCCCGAGCACGCCCACCACGAAGGCGTGGCCATCGGGTGCGTCGGTCGCTTGGTCCCGGAGCGGGGAGTCGATACTTTGCTGCAGGCGCTGGCGGAGAATCGCGCGCACCGCTGGCACCTGACGGTGGTCGGCGACGGACCCGATCGGGAGCGCTTGGAGCAGCTCGCGTCCGGGCTCCGACTCGCCGCGCGCATCCGCTGGGCGGGCGCGCTCCCGCCGGACCAAATGTCGCGGTTCTGGCCCGAGCTCGACGTGCTCGTGCTGCCGGCACGCGCCCTCCCGACGTGGGCCGAGCCCGCCGCCCACGTCGTGGCGGAGGCGATGGCGAACGAGGTCGCCGTCGTCGGGACGAGCGCGGGGGCCACGCCGGAGGTGATCGGAGACGCCGGGCTCGTGGTGCCGCCGGACGATCCGCTGTCCCTGGCGGCCGCGCTGCGCCGCCTCGCCGCGCCGGACCAGCGCGGGCCCTTCGCCCGGGCGGGACGGGCCCGCGCGATGCAGCACTTCTCCGACGATGCGGTAGCCGAACGAACCCTGGCGTTCTGGAAAGAGGTAATCGCCAAGCCGTGAGCCGAGTCCTGCTCGTTCCCGATCTCCCGCTCGAGCGCTGGCCGTCGATGGACCGCTACGCGCACCGCCTGCACGATTGGCTCGAGAGCACCGATCCGGGCTTCGAAGTGCGGCTCGCGGCGTCGATCGGCGACCTCACCCGCGACCTCGGGAACGGGCGCAGTTCCGGCGGCTACCCCCGCTGGTGGGCCCAGGAGGTCGATCCCACCAAGTTCGTCCTCCCGGCACCGCTGTACGAGCCCCAACGCTACGTGGCTCGCTACTTCCTGTACCCCCTGCTGCTGCGCCGCGAGGCGAAGCGCGCGCAGGTCGTGCACATCCTCGATCACAGCTACGCCCACATGGTCGCGCGCGTGCACCACCGGCCCGCCGTCGTCACCGTGCACGACTTGATGCCCGTCATCATCCTCCGCTCGCCCACCGACGGCTGGCGCGAGGGGGTGCGCAACCGTTTCCTCCGGCGCACGCTCAAGGCGCTGCGCCTCGCGCGCGCCTACATCGTCGGCACGGAGTGGCTCAAGGGCGAACTCGCGACCTGGCTGGGCGACGACCAACGCATCAGCGTCGTCCCCTTCGGCGTCGACCGCGCGTTCTTCTCCGAAACCCCGAACGCCCGCACCCGCGGGCGCGCCGACTGGCGGCTTCCGGAAGACGCGTTCGTCGTGCTGCATGTGGGCAGCACCGTGGAACGCAAGAACGTCCCGCTCGTCATCAATACCGTCGCGCGGCTGCGCGCCCAGGCGGACGCATACTTGCTCCAGGTGGGCGGGCGCTTCACCGGGGACCAGGAGCAGTTGATCGAGCGCCTGGGGCTCCGCCGCTGGGTGCGCACGGCCCCGCTCGCCGACGAGAGCACGCTGCGGCGGGCGTATCGCGCGGCCGACGTGCTGCTCTTTCCGTCGCTCTACGAGGGGTTCGGGTACCCGGTGATCGAAGCGTTCGCCTCGGGGCTCCCCGTGGTGACCTCCGGAGCGGGCGGCCTGAAAGAGGTCGGGGGCGACGCCGTGGTGGTCGTGGAAGGCCGTGATCCCGGGGCCTACGTCGCCGCCCTCGAACGGCTGTCCGACGACCAACTCGCGCGCGAGGAGATCGTC
>DATLKW010000364.1:0-3004 GCA_035538175.1 Gemmatimonadales bacterium
GCGGGGGTGGAGATGGTGATGCCGGGGGACAACACGAAGATGACGATCGAGCTGATCACGCCGATCGCGATGGAGGAGCAGCTGCGCTTCGCGATCCGCGAAGGCGGCCGCACCGTCGGCGCCGGCGTGGTCACCAAGATCTTGAAATAGGGCGGAGCGATGCCGCGCGAGAACATCATCATGGAGTGCACCGCCTGTAAGAGTCGGAACTACTTCACGACCAAGAACCGGCGCAAGCACCCCGAGCGGGCGGAGTGGAAGAAGTTCTGCCCGCGGTGCAACAAGCACCAGCCGCACAAGGAATCGAAGTAGCGGTGGCCACGGACGTGCTCGAGAGCCCGGGCCAGAGTTGGCTGCGCCGCGTGTGGGAGTTCGTCGCGGTGCAGGTGCCGGGCGAGCTCCGCAAAGTCACCTGGCCCACGTGGGACGAGCTCAAGAAGGCGACCGGCGTGATCATCGTCTTCGTGCTCTTGCTCGGCATCACCATCGGGCTCTTGGACTCGTTCCTCCAGCTCGTGTTCGTGAGCGGGATCGCGAAGCTGTTCTGATGTCGGAGCACCGCTGGTATGCGATTCAGACGACTGCGGGGCACGAAAACAAGGTGCGCTCGCTCATCGAGCGTCGCATCAAGGACGACCGGCGCGTGGACGACGAGAAGCCGATTCGCCAGGCCCTCGTCCCCACGCAGGAAGTCGTGGAGATCAAGAACGGCAAGAAGGTGACGGCGGAGCGCAAGATCTATCCGGGTTACGTGCTCGTCGACATGATCAAGAATCAGGAGACGCTCCACACGATCAACGGGATCCAGGGCGTCATCAAGTTCGTCGGCACCGGGCGGGAACCGATGCCGTTGCGGCCCGAAGAGGTGAACCGTCTGCTCGGGATCGAGGAGGCGGTGAAGGAGGAAGAGCCCCAGGAGACCATCCCGTTCCTGGTGGGCCAGGTGGTGGAGATCACCGAGGGCCCGTTCTCGGATTTCTCCGGCACAGTGGAAGAAGTGATCCCCGACAAGGGCAAGGTGCGGGTCGCGGTGTCGCTGTTCGGACGGCCCACGTCGGTGGAGCTCGATTACTTGCAGTTGAAGGCGCACTGACCGCGTAGCCCCTGCGCCCACGGAGACGAACACGGAGCCATGGCCAAGCCCATCACCGCAGTCGTAAAGCTGCAGGTCGCCGGAGGGCAGGCGACGCCCGCCCCCCCGGTCGGGACCGCGCTCGGCCCCCACGGCGTGAACATCATGGAGTTCGTGAAGCAGTTCAACGCCAAGACGGCCCAGGCCCAAGGGATGATCACCCCGGTCGAGGTGACGATCTTCAAGGATCGTACCTTCACCTTCATTACCAAGACTCCGCCCGCCGCCGTGCTGCTCAAGAAGGAAGCGGGTGTGGAGAAGGGGTCTCCCACCTCGAACCGCCAGAAGGTGGGCAAGGTGACGCGGGCGCAGCTCAAAAAGATCGCGGAGATCAAAATGCCGGACCTAAACGCGAGCGACCTCGAGGCGGCGATGAAGATGGTGGCCGGCACGGCGCGCTCGATGGGGCTCGAGGTGGTGGACTGATGCGCACCCGCGGGAAGCGCTATCGGGCCGCCGCGGCGACGCTCCAGCCGCGCAAGCTCCACAGTCCGCGCGAGGCCGCGGAGCACGTCAAGGCCACCGCCTCGGCCAAGTTCGACGAGTCGGTCGACATCGCCGTCCGCCTGGGCGTCGATCCCAAGCACGCCGACCAGATCGTCCGCGGCACGGTGAGCCTGCCGCATGGCACCGGCAAGAAGATCCGCGTGCTCGTGATCGCGCAGGGCGACAAGGCGAAGGAGGCGGAGGCGGCGGGCGCCGACGCCGTGGGCGTCGAGTACGTCCAAAAGATCAAGGACGGATGGCTCGATACGGATGTGATCGTCGCGACTCCGGACGTCATGGGCCAGCTCGGCCCCCTCGGCAAGGTGCTCGGGCCCCGGGGCCTGATGCCCAATCCCAAGGCCGGCACCGTGACGATGGACGTGGCTCGCGCGGTCAAGGAGCTGAAGGCGGGCAAGATCGAGTTCCGGGTCGATAAGAGCGGGATCGTGCACGCGCCGATCGGCAAGAAGTCGTTCACCTTCGAGCAGCTCGAGGAGAACCTGCGGGCGTTCATGGAGGCGATCGTGCGGGCGAAGCCCTCGGCAGCGAAAGGGCACTACCTCCGCACGGTCACGGTGTCGAGCTCCATGGGGCCGGGCGTGCCCGTGGACCCGGCGGTGTTCGCATGATCGCGAGCAAAGCCGAGAAGCAGGCGGCGGTCACGGCGCTGGCGGGCCGCCTGCGGCGCGCCACCACCGTGTACGTCACCGATTTCACCGGGCTCAACGTGGCGAAGATCACCCAGCTGCGACGGCGCCTGCGGCAAGCGGGCACCCACTTCGTGGTGGTGAAGAACACGCTCGCGCGGCGCGCCCTGGGGGAGGCCCAGGTCGAAGGCCTCGCCCCCTTCCTCGAGGGGCCCACCGGGCTCGTCCTCGCGGAGCGCGACGCCGTCGCGGCGGCGAAGGTGCTCGCGGACTTCGCCAAGGAGTTCGAGAAACCCGCCATCAAGGCGGGCTTGGTAGAGGGCAAGGCGGTGACGCCCGAGCAGGTCCGGCGGCTCGCCAGCTTGCCCGCGCGGACCGAACTCTTGGCCCAGCTGGGTGGGACGCTCCAGGCGCCGATGGCCGGGTTCGTCGGCGCCCTGAACGGCCTGTTGCTGACTGTCGTGAGCGCCCTCGAGGCGCTCCGGACCAAGCGCGCCCCCACGGCGGGCGGCGCTTCCTAATCGGGTGGGAGAGAGGGCTATGGCGACTCAGACGAGTTTGAGCAAGGACGATATCCTCGAAGCGATCGGGAACATGTCGGTGTTTGAGCTAGCGGAGCTCATCGAGGCGTTCAAGGAGAAGTTCGGCGTCACCCTTGCCGCACCGGTGGCGGCGGCGCCAGCGGCGGGGGGGGCGGGGGCGGCCGGCGGGGCCGCCGCGGCCCCCGTGGAGGAGAAGA
>DATLKW010000365.1:0-15181 GCA_035538175.1 Gemmatimonadales bacterium
GGCGCGATTCGCGGGCACATCGCCGCGCTCGGGCCCCTGCCCGCTGGGATGCGGATCAACGTCCGGGGACAGGGCGAGGTGATGAGCGCTTCGTTCCGAAGCCTCGGGCTCGGGCTGATCCTCGCCATCCTGCTCGTCTACTGTCTCATGGTCGTCCTGTTTCAATCGTGGATCGACCCCTTCATCATCATGGCGGCGGTGCCGGGCGCGCTCGTGGGCATCCTCTGGATGCTCGCCTTGAGCGGGACGACGCTCAACGTCGAGTCGCTTATGGGCTCGATCATGGCGGTCGGGATCGCCGTGTCGAACTCGATCCTGCTCGTCAGCTTCGCCAACGACACCCGAGTCGAGACGGGCGCCGGCGCCACGAGCGCCGCGCTCGAGGCGGGGAAGACGCGGCTGCGCCCCGTGCTGATGACGGCGCTGGCAATGATCATCGGGATGATCCCGATGGCCGTTGGGATGGGCGAGGGGGGAGAGCAGAACGCGCCGCTCGGGCGCGCGGTGATCGGTGGGCTGGCGCTCGCGACCGTGGCCACGCTGTTCGTCGTCCCGGTCCTCTACTCCCTGGTCCGTACGAGCCCGCCCACGAGCCACCTGCTCGACGAGCGGTTCCAGGCCGAAGAACGCGGAGAGGTCGCATGACCGAAGCGGAGAAGCTGGGCCGGCCCGACCGCCGGCTGTTCGTCGGGGGTGTGGCGGCGATGGTGGTCTCGGTGGTCGCCGTGGGCGCCCTGGTCGCGCGCAAGGCCGGCCTGGTACGCGCCGAGGGACGCGCGCGGGCCGCCGCCGTGGCGGCGGGGCCGCGCGTGCGCGTCGCCCGGGTCGTGGCGGCCGCGGGCAGCCAGCGGCTCACCCTGCTCGGCGAAGCGCGGCCGTACGCCTCGGTCACGCTGTACGCCAAGGTGAGCGGCTATCTGCGGCAGATCCCGGTCGACAAGGGTGACGCCGTCGCCGCGGGCCAGGTGCTCGCCGTGATCGAATCCCCGGAGCTCGACCAGCAGTTCGAGGCGGCGCGCGCCGACGCGCGCAACAAGCGCGTGAACGCCGAACGGTTCCGGGCGCTCGCGACCGAGAACGCGAGCTCGGCCCAGGAGGCCGAGCGCTACGAGACCGACGCCACCGTCGCCGAGGCCAACGTGAAGGGCCTCGAGACCCTCAAGTCGTACGAGCTGATCCGCGCGCCCTTCGCCGGCCGCGTGATCGCCCGCTACGCCGACCCCGGGGCCCTCGTGCAGAACGCCACCACCGCGCAAACGGGCGCGCTGCCGATCCTCACGCTCTCGGAGACCGGCCGGCTGCGCGTCTACGCCTACGTCGATCAGCAGGACGCGCCCCTCGTGGGGGCCGGGACACCCGCCGAGATCACCGTCCCCGACCGGCCCGAAATCCACATCGCCTCGCGCGTGGCCCGGGTCTCCGGACAGCTCGACACCCGCACCCGGACGCTGCTCGCCGAAGTCGACCTGGAGAACCGCCAGGGCCTCATTCTTCCGGGCAGCTACGTGACCGTGGCGCTCGCGGCCAAGGGGCGCGGCTACCCCGAGCTCCCCGTGGGAGCCTTGATCCTGCGGGGCGACACGACGCTCGTCGCCGTCCTCGACTCGGCGAACCGCGTCGCTTTCCGGCGCGTCACCGTGGCGCGTGACGACGGGCGGAGCGCCCAGATCGCGGCGGGCGTGGGACCAGGGGAGCGGGTGGCGGTGAACCTGGGTGAGAGCGTCGCCGAAGGGGCCCACGTCCAGCCAGTCGAGGAGGGGCCGGGGGCGCCGGGGACGCAGGGGGCGTCGCGGACCGGTAGCCGCCCGTGACGCTCGCCTGGCTGGGGCTCGCCTTCGGGCTCGCGGGCGACACGCTCCCGAGTATTTCGCTGCGCGAGGCCCTGGAGCGCGCCGCGCGGCTCGACCCGGCGTACGTGAACGCCCTCGGGCAGGTGGACAACGCCGCGTGGGCCCGACGGGCCGCGCGCCTCGCGTTCGTCCTTCCCGCCCTCGAAGTGGGCGTGGACGCGACGACGTACTCCTCGCCCGTCCTGAATCCCGGCACCGGGCTGTTGCGCACGAGCGCCGTCACCACGCACGTCGGCGCGAGCTATGAGCTCCTGTCGGTTCGGAAGATCGCCGATCTCACCGGCACCGAGGCGGGACACGAGGCAGCGGCCGCGGGGGAGCTCGCCCAGCGCTTTCAGACCGCGATGGCCACCGAGGCGGACTACTACAGCGTGCTCGCGAGCCAGGAGCTCCTGCGCGTCGCGACGGAGCGCTTGAACCGCGCGCGCGAGCAACTCGCCGTGGCCCGCGCGCGGGTGCTGCACGGCGTGGCGGTGCAGAGCGACTCACTCCAGGTGGCGCTCGAGGAAACGCGGGCGGAAATCGACTCCGCGCAGAGTGCAGTTACGCTCGCTGTGGCGCGGCTGCAGCTAGGCCGCCGCGTCGGTGCCGCGGGCCCCGTCGCGGCCGAGCCCCTGGACACCCTCCCGGCGCCCGAGCTCCCGCTCTCGCTCGACGAGACCGTCGCCCTTGCGCTGCACGAAGGACCGCGCTTTCGCCTCGCCCGGGCGAACGAGCGGGCCGCCACGGCACTCTTGGCCGGCACTCGCGGGACCTACCTCCCCGAGCTCACCCTCGGGGCGGCGAATGACCGGTTCGATAGCCATTTCTACCCCGAGGCCCGCTCCCTCTCGTCGCTCACCCTGCGTGTGAGCCTTCCCCTGTGGACCGGCGGGGCGCGCGAGCTCGCGATCAGCGAGGCACGCGTGCAGCGCGACGTGGCGCGGGCGGTCCGCGAAGACACCGAGCGCGCCGCCCGGCGGGACGTGACCGAGGCGTACCGGACGTACACCACCGCCCGGGACAACTCCGCCCTCGCGATCAAGGCGCTCGCCACGGCGGCGGAGAACTTCCGCGTCCAAGACCAGCGCTATCGCGCGGGGGCCACGACGATTCTCGACTTGGTGAACGCCCAGGTGCAGCTGACGCAGGCGGGCTCGGACGTCGTCGCGACGCGCTACGCCACCCGGCTCGCGCTCGCCGGCCTCGAGGCCATCCTCGGGCGGCGCTTGTTCCGCTAGGGCCCGTCAGCTCCGCGGGGTTTCCGCGGGCTCAGCACGCCCCGATCCCTCTCCCTCTCCCTCCGACTTCTCGTGGGGGTTGGGGGCTCACCGCGCTGGACGGTGGCGCTCGATGTAACGGGCCATGATCCGGATCAGCTCGGCGTTCGTCCACGGCTGCCAGCCATGCGGCTTCATCGGACGCCCGTAGGCGAACTCCGCATCCGCCGGCGGGCGCGCCCGCGTGAGGAACTCCTCGAGCCGATAGACGGCGAGGTTCAGATAGAAGGTGTCATAATCGCCGGTGATGACGTGAATCCGGCCCCGGAGCTTGGGGCCAAGCGTCGCCCAGTTGCGCTCGAGATAGTCGCGCAAGTCGTAGTCGTGCGCGCGAAAGTACTGGGCTACGGCGTGATCGATCTTGCCGGTCTGCAGGTCCCAGAGCTCCGCCGGATACCCGTCGGGCGCCACAGGCCCGAACGTCGCCTCCCAAATCGCGAACTGCTCGCCCGAGCGCGCCCGACTCCCGAGCACCGCCTCGAACTGGCTCTCCTGCCGCACCGTGATGCGCGGCTGCCCCGTCACCTCGTCCTCGGCCGGAATCTCGGCGCTGAACCACTCGGAGACCGGATGCACGAAGGCGTTCGTGTCCGAGTAGACGTCCGGGATCTCGTAATTGCGGAAGTCGACGGGGTCGGGACACAGGACCCACGTGCCGCCGAAGACGTCGGGGTGATAGGCCTCGAGCGCGAGCGCTTCCCACCCGCCCGTCGACCCGCCTGTGAGCACCCGCGCCCAGGGCGCCGGGATCATCCGGAAATGCGCCTCGAGGTAGGGGATCAGCTCCTGGAGCAGGGCGTCGCCATACGGGCCGTTGTTCGCCGAATTGACGGCGTAGGAGTCGTCGAAGTACGGCGTGGGATGCTGGAAGGTCACGGCGATCATGCGGGGGAAGCCGTCGGAGCGCCACGCCCGGAAGAACTCAAACCCCGGCTCGCGCGCGGTGCGGGCGAGGCGGGCGGCGCGCTGCTCCGGCGTCTCGGACGTCGAGTCGGTCGAGAACCCGAACGGCGACCGTTGCGAGAAGTGACCTTGCTCGTACACCGTGGGGTAACGGTGCTGCGAGTCCGCCTCGTAGCCACGGGGCAAGAGCACCGTCGCGCCGAGGTAGATGGGGCGCCCCCACCAGGCGCTCAACAGCTTGCTCTGGATCTTCACGTGCTTCACCCAGCGCGTGTCCGGCGGCAGCTCGACCGGCGGCAGCACGCGGGTGAGCTCGAGGCGGATCGTATCGGCGCGCGCGGGGTCCAGGTGCACCTTCTTGACGTCGCTCACCAGGTTCCCGGGCGACTTGTTGAACTGCTGGCCCTCCCACTGGTCGTCGTGCAACCAGAGGGTGTGTCCGTCGGCGCGGTGAAACTCCGTATACACATTGAGCAGGCCCTGCACGTAGTAGTCGCCCGCGGGCAGCTCCGTGAGCTTCGAGACCGGATAGCCGAGCGTCGTGGCGTCGATGACCCCGGGACGCCCCGGCGGGAGGGTGGCGACGTCGACCCCGAAGAAGGGCGTGCAGTCACTTTCGTGGCGCACCTGGAGCCGTGGCTCGACGTCGTTGTGCCGCGTCACGAAGACGTACATGCGACCGGTCACAGGCTCGGAGCGCAGGGCGGGAGCGACGGCGATCTCGACGCGCGGGCCCTGAGCGGCGGCCGGCCGGGCGGCGCGGGGCAAGAGGACGGCAAGGGCAAGCAGCGGCAGGGCGGTGGTGGAGCGCACGCGGGGCGTCCTCATCGTTGGGAGCGCGCAAGACTGCGCCGAAACGCGCCACGCCGCAAGCGCCGGCTACCCGGGGCCGTCCAGGCCGAGCGCGCGCTGGGGTGCCTGTACAACGGCGGGCTCGCGGAGCGGCGTGCCGTCGTGATCCGAACGCGCGGTTGCGGCAGCAGCCAGAGGCGGGCGAGATTCCCACACAAGTCGTGGGCCGCGGGCGTGGGCGGCAGCTGGAGGATGCCTTGGCGTGGTGCCGGGAGTGCGGTAAGCATTTCGACAGGCCAGACGAATCGGTCGTGCAGCGCTGTCCCGAGTGCGAGGCCCGCGACGCGAAGGTCAGCCAGTGGCTTGGGAAGTCCCGTCCCAAGCCCCTTCTCGCATGGGTCCTCTGCGCGCTCAACGTCGCTTGCTTCCTCGTAACCGTGGCTGGCGGTGCCGCCTTCTTTTCACCCACCACCGAACAGCTGCTGCCGTGGGGCGCGGAGTTCGGACCCTTGGTCTTGGCGGGCCAATGGTGGCGTCTCATCGCGGCGATGTTCCTTCACTTCGGCATTCTGCATCTCGCCTTCAACATGTGGTGCCTACTGCAGCTGGGCGGCGTGGCCGAGTTCTTGTTCGGGCGAGTCACGTTCCTCGCACTGTACCTCCTGAGTGGCTTGGGCGGCGGCGTGTTGAGCCTGCTGGTGCATCCGACCATCGTCAGCGCTGGCGCGTCCGGCGCGATCTTCGGCGTGGCCGGGGCGACGGTGGCATTCGTGTGGCTACATCATCTGGACTTCCACTCGCCGGAGCTAACCGGCAAGCTCCCGAGCCTCGGGCTGTTCATCGTCTACAACCTGATGAACGGCTTCAGCGACTCCGGAATCGACAATGCCGCGCACTTTGGGGGATTGATCGCCGGTGCCACGATGGGCGCACTGGTCGCCGGACCGACCGCGCGGGCGGGGCTTCTCACGCGGCTGCGCACGACCGCCGCCGGCGCGGTCGTAGCTGCTCTTGTGACCTATGGAGCCGTGCGGGCCCAGCGCGCACACGGAGCGTTGCCGTTAGTGGCGCGAGCTCAGGAGGAACTGGAGGCGAGCCATTTTGATCAGGCGATCGCCACCCTCGACTCCGCGGTGGGGCGCGAGCCAGACTTGCCGGAGGCACGCGCCCTCTTGGGCATCGCGTACGAGTTGGCCGATCGGCCGAGCGAGGCGCTGCCCCGGCTCAACGCGGCGATCGCCCAGACCCCGGACAACGGGTTGCTCTTCTTCTATCGCGGCAACGCGGAGTTGCAGCTCGGCCGATTGGACAGCGCCCTCGTCGATTACACCACGGCAATTCGTCTCATGCCAGAGGCCGCGGAAGCATACCTCAATCGCGGGCTCATCCACGCCAACGGCGGTAAGACGGACAGCGCTCGCGACGACTTCTCCAGTGCCGTGCGGCTGTCCCAAGACACCGCGCTCACCCGCAAGGCCCGCGAGCTTCTCGCGCGACTGCCAGCTCGCAGCGTCACTCCCGCTCGTCCTCGTTGAGCGTTAGCCGCAAGAGGTCCGAGGCTCCGTCGCACAACCAATCGCCGGACTGGTGGGCGGTGATGGTCTCACCCCGCTGCGCCCCTGCTCAGGTGATTCCTGGCGCGCCCGGTTGTCCGGGATATGTTCAGGCACCGGCACAGGAGCCCTCTGGCATGCCGTTGTCGAGAATCGCCGAGCCGGACGCCCGCGCGCGGCCCCGGCGCTGACGCCTTCACATCCCTCGTGGCCGACCTGCGAACCGCGTTGCAGGAAGCGCTGGGCCCCATCTACCGGGTCGAGCGCGAGGTGCGCCCGGTGGGCGCGTGCCGGATGTTCGTCGCGCTCGAGACCACGGGCGGCGCCGGACTGCTCGTCAAGGTGCTTCCGGGGGAGCTGTCGCTCGTGGTGGACGAGGAGGTGTTCGAGCGCGAAGTGCTCGAGCTCGCCGGGCGGTTGCGCCGGCCTCCGCTCGTCGCGCCGAAGGGAGCCGGCCGCGCGGGGGCGCTCGTCTACCACTCGCGGCCCTTCGTCGAGGGCACAACGCTGCGCGCCTGGCTCACCCGCAATGGTGAGCTCCCGCTGCGCCGCGCCGTGGAGATCCTCCGCGATACCCTCACGGCGCTCGCCCACGCGCACGCGGCCGATGTCGCCCACGGCGACTCAAAACCCGAAAACCTCCTCCTCACCGACGGCCGCACCCTGGTCGCGGACACGGGCGTTGTGGCGGCGGTCGAGCGCGCCCTCCCCGAGGGGGCACGGAGCGCCGTCACGGGCGCGCTGTGCGCGGCGGACTACGTCGCGCCGGAACGCCGGGCGGGGGCCGCGCGCACAGGGCCCCCCGACGACATGTTCGCCGTGGGGGTCGTGGCCCACGAGATGTTGACGGGGCGGCCACCCGCCCCCGAGTCCGATCCACTCGAGGAGGTCCGTTCCGTGCCAGCGTGGCTCGGGGAGCTGACCCGCCGCTGTCTCGCACCAGATCCGGGCACGCGCTGGTCGGATGCGGGGGCGGCGCTCGCCGCGATGAGTTCGCCAGGCGCCGGGATGGAGTGAGGGTGCGGGGGGCCGTGGTTGCCGCGACGCGGCCCAGGGCGTAAGCTCCCTTCCCCCGGGGCTCCTGCGCCGCCCCGCCTCGAGAAACCGTGGCACCCTGCGCTGTGTTCTCGTTCGAGGTGATGGCGTAGCGCGTTCCCCCCCCGTGATTGGAAGGAGATCGACATGGCCCGCACGACCACCCGGCGCGTCCCGCGTCCCAACGCGCCCTCCGCCTCGGCCCCGGCCCGGGCCCCCGCCCGGCCCTCCGAGACCCGCGCCCCTGCGAGTCGCCTCTATCCCACGAAGAACGATTTGCCGGAGGCGGCCCGACTCCAGGCGGCGGCACTGCTCAACCAGCGGCTCGCCGATGCGATCGACCTCGAGGCGCAATGCAAGCACGCCCACTGGAACGTCAAGGGGCCTACCTTCATCGCGCTGCACAAGCTGTTCGATGAGATTCACGGTGCGGTGGAGGAATACGTAGACGTGATCGCCGAGCGGATCGTCCAACTCGGGGGGACCGCGGAGGGCACCGTGGGCGTCGTGGCGGAACGCTCCACGCTCGTCGACTATCCCCTCACCCTCTCGCGCGCGGCGGAGCACGTGGCCGCGCTCTCGGATGCCCTTGCGGCGTTCGGGCGCGCCGTGCGGATGGGGATCGCCGAGATGAACGACCTGCAGGACGCCGACAGTGCCGACATCCTGACCGAGGTCTCCCGGGGCGTCGACAAGTGGCTGTGGTTCGTGGAGGCCCACCAGCAGGGAGGGTGAGCGATCGATGGACAGGTACGAAGAGCTGGAAGGCAGCCTCGATCCCCATCGGGCGGAAGAGCGGGCCGCCGCGGCGGCCGAAGTGCGGGCGCGCCTCACGGGCCGCGGGATCGCGGTAAAGGGGACCGACGACGCGGAGGATCTCGTCGATCTACTCTCGGCGGTGGAGCGCTTCGAGGCGATGGTGGAGGCGCACGGCGGAGACCTGATGGTGGACGACTTGAAGAGTACTGCGCCAGACGACCCCCACTTCGTCTTGCCCCAGCGCGGCGGCAGCGAAGCCGCACGGGCGTACATCGGCCGCATCGACGAAGCGACGACGAAGCTGCGGCGCCATCAACGCCAGCGGGACTGAGCGCTCGGCGGCGACGGGTGGCGACGACGGGAGGTTGAACGTGGCGACGACATCGAAGGCGGACCGACCGGGCGTGGACCGGGGTGCGACGAGCGACGTGTGGCCGTCGCTCCCGCTCGAGCGCTGGCAGGACACCTACGACACGCTCCACATGTGGGCGCAAATCGTCGGCAAGACGTGCCTCGCCTTCGCGCCACCCGAGAATCACTGGTGGCACATCGCCTTCCGCGTCACCGCCCGCGGCCTCACGACGAGCGCCCTCACCGCGGGTCCCGTCACCTTCGACATCGCCTTCGACTTCGTGGACCACCAGCTCGCCGTGCGCCCGAGCGCGGGCCGGCCCCGCCTCATCCCGCTCGTCGCGCAGCCCGTCGCCGACTTCTATCACCAGTACCTCGCGGTCCTCGCCGAGCTGGGCGTCGACGCGCGGATCCGGCCGGTGCCGGTGGAGGTCGTGCGCGCCATCCCCTTCGCGGAGGACCGAGAGCACAAGGCCTACGACCCCCGGGAAGTCGAGCGTCTGCGGCAGATCCTCGTGCAGGCGGATCGGGTGTTGCGGCGGTTTCGGGGCCGATTCCTCGGGAAGTCGAGCCCGGTGCACTTCTTCTGGGGGGGGTTCGATCTCGCCTGCACCCGCTTCTCAGGGCGCACCGCCCCGCCCCACCCCGGCGGCGTCCCCAACTGCCCGGACTACGTCATGCTCGAGGGGTATTCACACGAGTGCGCCAGCGCCGGCTTCTGGCCCGGGGGCGGAGCCGTCACCGAGCCGGCCTTCTACGCCTACCACTACCCCCAGGCGCCGGGCTACGAGCGGGCGCCCGTCCCCGCGCCGGCGTTCTATCATGAGGGGCTCCGGGAATTCATCCTCCCCTACGAAGCCTGGCGCCGGACCGAGCAGCCTGAGGCCGTGCTCCTCGAGTTCCTCGAGCGCACCTATGGGGCCGCGGCGGACCTCGCCACCTGGGATCGTAAGGCGCTCGAGCGCCCTAGCCGCCCGTGGGACGAGCGCCCCGGGGGCGGCGGGCGGGCTCATCCGCTCGCGCCCGCGTAGCGCCTTAACGCCGTGCGCCACACGAGCCGGGCGAAGGCAAACGCCACGGCTCCCACCACCGCGGCCACGAGCCCGAAGACCGGATTGAGCCGTCCCGTGAGCGCGGACGCCGGAATCGTGGTGGTCCACGCGATGGGAATCAAATAAACGAACACGAACCGCAACGCCCCAGGATACGCCGAGACCGGATAGCGTGCGCCCTCGTACACGGCGTCGAAGAGCACGGACAGGTTCTCGACCGACACGAACCAGAACGCTAGGCTCATGAGCACCACCCAGATCGCGTAGACGACGAGGGCGGCGGCCGCGAGCGCCAGCGCGAATGCGACGAGCTGCGCGAGCGTCGGCAGATGATGGAGGCGCACGAGCGCGTAGCCCGCGAGAGCCAGCCCGAGCACCACATCGCTCAGCCGCCAGACGTCCAGTCGGCGGAACGAGACGAACGCCTGCGCGTCCACCGGCTTCGCGAGCACGAGATCGAGGTCGCCGGTCTTCACCTCCCCCGCCAGATGGCCGATCCCTGGGCGTAACACCGCCTCGATCACGCCCGTCAGCGTGTTGAAGACCCCGAGCAGCACGACGACTTCCCAATAGTCCCAATCGCCCAAGCGCGTGGTATGGCGAAAGAACACCGCCAGGGTCAGCAGCGCCGTCACGATCCAGAACGACGTGCCGAGCACGCTGGCGACGAAGTTTGCCCGGTACTGGATCTCCTCGGCGATGTTCACGCGCCACAGGGCAGCGAGGACGTGCAGCCAGCGCCCGCGCATCTAACCCCCCACTGCGCCGTAGCGACGCAGCCCCCGGGTCCAGGCGAGGCGGTACGCCGCGATCCACACGCCGAGCCACGCCACTTGGCCGACGAATCCCTGCGCGATGGCGGCGCCGTGCGCCGTTCCCGTGAGGAGATCCACCGGGAAGGCCAGCATGTAGGGGAACCAGAGCAGCCCCGCCACCTGGGCCACCGTGGGGGGGAGGAGCGCGAGGGGCGCGAGGCGCCCCGAGAGGAACAGCGAGATGCCGGCGTGCAGCTCCATGACCGCCGTCGCCTTCGTGGTCCAAAACGCCAACAGCCCGGTCGTGAAGCTGATGAAGAACCGCATGGCTGCGGCGAGGAGCACCGCGAGGGCGGTGAGCGCCCAGCGATCGGCCGCGAACGGCAGTCGCACGGCGGGCCAGGCGAGCGCCACCCCCAGCCAGACGACGAGGATCGTGCCCGCGGTGCGGGCCTTGTAGGCGATGTTCTCGGCCACGGCTTCGTGTGCGGGATGGAGCGGGCGGGCCAGCCGGAAGTTCAGCTCGCCCTCGCGGATCCAGGAGTCCAGGTACCAGGAGTCCCACGCGATCGTGAGCTGGTTCACGAGCATCAGGGCGAAGAAGTAGCGGGCGAACTCGGCGCGGCCGTAGCCGTCCACCGGGCCGTTCGCCGCGATCGCCCACCAGATGCCCAGGGCGACTGCCGGTTCCGTCACGCCCCAGAGGAGCCAGAGCACGATCGAGGCGCGGTACTGCAGATCCTGCAGCCACGCGGCGCGGAGCAGCGCGCCGTAGCGCTCCGCCCAGCGGGCGACTCGGTTCACCCCTCGTCCTCCGCCACGCCCTGGGCGAACGCTTGTCGGATCACATCCTCGATCGGAGGATCCTCGATCGAGAGGTCGACCACAGGCAGGGCGGCGAGGAGGCGGGCGCTCGCCTCGGCCGCGGCCTCGCGCGGCACGTCGAGCACGGCGTTGGGGAACCGGAAGCTCCTCACCGTTCCGAACGTCGCGAGCGCGTCGGCCGTCACCCCGTCCCCGGGCCCGAGCACGAGCTCGATCCGCTTAGTGCGGGCGATCCGCGCCACCAGCGCGTCCAGCGCGCCGTCATAGAGGAGCCGCCCGCGGTTGATGATCAGGACACGCGAGGCGAGCGCCGTGACGTCCTGCATGTAATGCGAGGTGAGCAGCACCGTCGCTCCGTGGCGTTCGCGGTACTGGGCGAGGAAGCGGCGGATCGCTTCCTGGGCAGTGACGTCGAGCCCGAGCGTCGGCTCGTCGAGAAACAGGAGGGGCGGCCGATGCAACAGGGCGGCCGCGAGCTCGCACTTCATGCGCTCGCCGAGCGAGAGCTGGCGCACCGGCTTCGCGAGCACGTCGCCCAGGTCGAGCAGCGTCACGAGCTCCTTCAGCCGCTCCCGATAGTCGGGCTCCGCGATGTCGTAAATCGCGCGGTTCAGGAGGAAGGTCTCTTCCGGCGGGAGATCCCAGACCAGCTGCTGCCGGTTGCCGAGCACGAGGGCGAGGCGGTGCTTGAAGGCGGGCCCGCCGGTCCACGGCACGAACCCCGCGACGTGGACGCGCCCACTCGTCGGGTAGAGGAGGCCGGTGAGCATCTTGAGCGTCGTCGTCTTGCCCGCGCCGTTGGGCCCGAGGAACGCGACGATCTCACCGGGCTCGATCTGGAAGGTCACGTCGCGTACCGCGTGCACGTCGCGATAGCGCGGCCGCAGCAGGGCGCGGAACGCCCCCCGGAGCCCCGGGTCGCGCACCTTGACCTGGAAGCTCTTGTTCAACCCGGCGGCGGTCACGACCGGCGGCATAACGCCTGGGGAATTTAGTCGGGCGGGCGGAGCCCTTGGCGCCCGGGCGGTCCGGCGGGGCTCCTCGCCGGGAGGCTAGCCGCATACGACCGGCGCGCGCAAATTACCCTCGGTGACGTCCACCCGTCTCTTCGCCGATCGCCGCCACGGCTCGGACCGACGCGCCGCTCGGCGGCGGCACGCCGTGGCCGGGGTATCGCCCGAGCGGCGCCGCGTCGTGGACCGCCGGCGTGGCCCGGAGCGCCGCAGCACCCTCGAGCGCCGGGGTCGCGTGCAGCGCGCCGCGGCCGGCGAGTCCCCCAGCGAGCACATCCGCAACGCCCTCCAGGTGCTCGCCCAGGCCCGGCCAGCCGACTTGCCCGGGTTCGAAGCCGCCCTCACCCGACTCCGACGCGCGCTCGTGCTGCTCGAGCAACCCCGCTAGGAGTGGCAGGCTACTCGATCCGCCGGGGCACCGTCGCCGACGCACCTGTGCTGGCCCGCCATCGGGCGGAGATGTTCCGGGACATGGGCCAGGTGGCGGACGACCTCTACGACACCCTCACGGAGGCTTCGCGCGCTTATTTCACACGGGCGATCCCCGAGGGTCGCTACGTGGCGTGGGTGGCCGAGGAGCGCGGGGGCGGGGGCCAGGTGATCGGCGGCGCGGGGCTCGAGCTGCGCGAGCTGTTGCCGCGCCCTGCGCCGGTGGGGAAGCGCCTGGTGCGGGGGCCGCAAGCCCTGATCCTCAACGTGTACACGGAGCGGGCGTGGCGGCGCCGCGGGGTAGCGGACGCGCTCATGCGCGCGCTCCTTGCGTGGTGCCGGGAACAGGGGATCGAAAGCCTCGTGCTGCACGCCTCCGATGAGGGGCGACCGCTGTATCAGAAGCTCGGCTTCACCCCGACCAACGAGATGCGCTACACGGGCGAGCCATGATGACTGCGCTCGCGCGCGCGCTCGCCGGGCTCGCGGGGGTCGTACTCCTCGGCGTCGTCTTGTGGGACGCCTTCGAGACCGTCATCCTGCCGCGACGCGTGAGCCGCAAGCTCCGGCTCACGCGGCTGTTCTACCGCTCGACGTGGAAGCCCTGGTGCGCGGCGGCGCGCCTGCTCAAAGGACGCCGCCGCGAGGCGTTCCTCGCCGTCTTCGGGCCGGGATCCCTGCTGCTGCTACTGACCGTCTGGGCCGTGGGGATCGTGCTCGCGTTCGCGCTCGTTCAATGGGCGGGCGGCTCGGCCCTCACGATGCAGGGCAGTCTACCCGGGTTTGGTGCGGACCTCTACATGAGCGGCACCACGTTCTTCACGCTCGGGCTCGGCGACGTGGTGCCGCGCAGCGGTCTCGCCAAGATGCTCGCCGTCGTCGAGGCGGGCATGGGGTTCATGTTTCTCGCTGTCGTGGTCGGCTACTTCCCGGTGATCTATCAAGCCTTCTCCCGCCGCGAGGTGGCGATCTCGCTGCTCGACGCCCGCGCCGGGTCGCCCCCCACGGCGGCCGAACTGTTGTGGCGACACCGCGCCGAACGGGGCAGGGCCGCCCTCGGGGAGCTCCTGCGCGACTGGGAGCGCTGGGCCGCCGACGTGCTCGAGAGCCATCTGTCCTATCCCTTGCTCGCCTACTTTCGCTCCCAGCACATGAACGAATCCTGGCTCGGCGCGCTCACGGCCATGCTCGACACCAGCGCGCTTCTGATGGTGGGGCTCGAGGGGGGGGAGGTGCGCCAGGCGGAGCTGACGTTCGCCATGGCCCGCCACGCCGTCGTGGACCTGGCGCAGGTGTTCAGCACGCCACCCGAACGGGTCGAGGAGCGATTGCCGCCCGAGCAGTGCACGCGCCTACGCGAGCGCCTCACGAGCGGCGGCCTGCCCATGAGCCCGCGGCCCGATTTCGCCGAGCGGCTCGCCGAGCTGCGGCGCATGTACGAGCCGTACGTGGCCGCGCTCTCGCGATACCTGATCCTGTCGCTTCCCCCCTGGGTGCCCGACCGCCAGCGACCCGACAACTGGCAGACGAGCGCCTGGGATCGGCCGGTCCACGTGACGTCGCGCGAGCACTCAGAAGAGCACTTCTAAGAGTCCTTCAGAGGCGGGGTGCCGCCCACGCGGACCCCGAGCTCGTCCAGGTGAGCGAGCAGGTCGGCCGGGTCCTGGTAGACGCGGTACGCCCCGGCCCGCTCGAGTTCCTCCTCGCCATATCCCCCTGACAGGAGCCCCACGCCGAGCGCCGGGGCCCTGCGCGCTGCGAGCAAGTCCCACACGCTGTCGCCAACGACGATCGATCGTTCGACCGGCACGCCCAAACGCTCCGCGGCCGCGAGGAAGAGATCGGGATCGGGCTTGGCGTACTGCACCTGGTCCCGGGTCACGATCGGGACGCCTGCGGGCACGCCGAGCCGCTCGAGGGTGGGTTTGGCGCTTTCCAGCAATCCGCTCGTGGCGATCGCCCAGGGCACGCCGTTCGTGGTGAGGTAGGCGAGGAGCTCGCGCGCCCCGGGGAGGGGGCGCACCTGCGACACGAGGCGGGCATATGCTGCCGCGTGCGCGCGCCGGATCCGCTCCGCCTGCTCGGGCTGTAGCTCGCGTCCCGTTTCGCGGAACAGCGCCTTCACGAAGAGTCCGCCGCTCATGCCGATGCGGCGGTGGATGCGCCACACCGAGAGCTCGATCCCGACGCTCTCCAAGGCCTCGCGCCAGGCGAGCACGTGCTGGTACACGCTGTCGACGAGCGTGCCGTCTAAGTCGAACAGGAACGCCGGGCCCAAGGGCATCGCGATCGAAATCTACCCTGGGTGCCGGCGGCGTCACGCCGTGCGGCGCGCCAGCGTCGCTTCGGCCGTGCCTTCCTTCGTCAGGTCGCGCCGACCGACGTCGACTCCCACCTTCGTCAAGAACTCGTTCGGTGATGTGCCTCCGGCGAAGACCCAGACGTAATCGTTCGGGATCTCCTGCACCCGCCCCGCCACGTCGAGTACGACGGACGTCGCCCGGGTTTCGACCGGCTGGGAGTTGAAGATGACGCGGAGCCTGCCGGACTTCGTGTACTCGGGGAGGCGCTGGACGTTGCGCTCCTTGATGCGGCTGAAGGCCTC
>DATLKW010000366.1:0-5156 GCA_035538175.1 Gemmatimonadales bacterium
CCGGGCCCTGCCCGAGGGCGGTGCCCTGCTCGTGATCCGCGACGTCAGCGAGTTGCGTCGTCTCGAGGCCGTGCGGCGGGACTTCGTGGCCAACGTGTCGCACGAGCTCAAGACGCCGCTCACCTCGATCGCCGGCTACGCCGAGACGCTCGCCACGGAGGAGCAGGGCAAGGAGACCGAACGCTTCGCCCGCATCATCTTGAACAATGCGCGGCGGATGCAACGGCTCGTGGACGACCTGCTGGATCTCTCGCGGATCGAGTCGGGGCGCTGGCAGCCTACCCCCGTGCCGGTGGACGTGGCGGGGTTCGGCGGCGAGGTGTGGGCGGCGTTCGCAGAGCGTGCGCGCGCCCGCCAGGTGGCGTTCGCCGGCGTCGCGGCCGGCGCGCCACACGTCGCGGCCGACCCAGAAGCGCTGCGCCAGATTCTCACGAACCTCTTTGACAACGCGCTGCGCCACACCCCTCCCGGGGGCCGGGTCACGCTGTCGGTGCGCGGTGTCCGCGGGGGAACGGTCGTGGAGGTGCGGGATACCGGCTCGGGGATCGCCCCGGAACACCTGCCGCGCATCTTCGAGCGCTTTTACCGCGCCGACCCGGGGCGCTCTCGCGATGAAGGGGGGACGGAGCTGGGCCTCGCGATCGTGAAGCATCTGGTCGAGGCGCACGGGGGCCGGGTCGAGGCTGCGAGCACGCTGGGCAAAGGGACGACGATTCGGCTGTTTTTCCCGGACGCGACCGCGGCGGACGTCTAGCGCGGGACGGCGGCGCCGCGACGCCCGGAGTCCCGCGGCCGTTACACGCTCGTCGCATCGACGTCACCGAGCCTTGACCGCGCGCAACCATCGTGGGCTCATGCGCATAGGGCTCGTTTCCGATACCTATCTCCCGCAGGTTAACGGGGTCACGACCGTGGTGCGGCGGATCGTCACCGCGCTCCAGGCCGAGGGGCACGAGACCGCAGTGGCGGCGCCACGCTATCCGGCGTTTCACGCCCCTCCCGGGGAACGGGAGCTGCGAATCCCATCCCTCCCGTTCCCGCTGTACCCAGATATCCGCTTGTCCCTGCCGAGTTTTCCCCGCATCGCCCGCTTCTTCGACGCATTCGAGCCCGACGTGCTGCACGTGCACACCGAGGGCACGCTCGGCGTCGCGGGCCGGCGCTACGCGTTGGACCGTGGGCTCCCGCTCGTGACCAGCTTCCACACGAATTTCCCCCAGTACAGCCGCTATTACGGCGTCGGGTTTCTGGAGGGGGCGGTGTGGCGCTGGCTGGTGCGGTTTCACGCCCCCGCCGCGCTGACGTTGACGCCTGGGGAGGGGGTGCGGGCCGACCTGGTGCGGCGCGGCATCGGCCACGCGCACGTATGGGGGCGCGGCGTGGACACCGGCCTCTTTCACCCGAGGCGGCGCGACGACGCGCTGCGCCGCTCGCTCGCCGGGGAGCGGAACCCGACCATCGTGCTGCACGTCGGCCGGCTCGCCCGCGAGAAGAATCTGCGGGTCCTGATCGAGGCCTGGCGCCTCGCGCACGAGCGGGTCGGCCCCCAGGTCACGTTCGTCGCGGCGGGCGAGGGCCCGCTCGCGCGCGCGATCCGCTCGGAGCTCCCCTTCGTCCGGATGCTCGGCTTTCTCCCCCGCTACGAGCTCGCCGCCCTGTATGCGAGTGCCGATGTGTGCGTCTTCCCGTCGCACACGGAGACGTGCGGGCTCGTCGCCCTCGAGGCGATGGCCGCAGGGGTAGTGGTGGTGGCGGCGGACGCCGGCGGGTTCTCGGAGAGTGTCCAGTCGGGCCTGACCGGCCTGCTCGTCGCCCCGCATGACGCGCGCGCGTACGTCGACGCGATCACGGCGCTGCTCGGCGACCCGACGAAGCGCGCCGCCATGGGCGCGGCGGCGCGCGAACGGGCGCTCGCCCACGACGTCGGCCCCGAGAACGCCGAACTCATGGCTCGCTACGCCGCTTTGATGGGCGTCGATCAGCGGAGGACCGCGACGTGCGCCGCCTAGTGATCGTCCTCGTGGACGGGCTGCGCCCCGACGCCGTCGCGCCCGGCTTGATGCCCTCGCTCGATGCGCTCTCCCGGCGGTTCACGCTCGCCCGCCAAGCCAGCACGATCCGCCCGAGCGCGACCGTGGCCGCGCTCGCGTCGCTTGCTACGGGCGTGTCGCCCGAGACCCACCGTCTGACAGAGCCGGGGCTCGGCTTTCTCGCGGCGTTGCGGTCAGTGCGGCCCGTCGCGCGCGAGCTCGGCCGCTCAGGCATCCCGACGGACGTCGTCTCCGGCGCCCTCGGGCCCGCGGCCCTGCCCGTCGCCTGGCCCCTCGCCTCGGCGGCCGGGGTGCGGCGGATCGTCGCCAAGGGGGAGCGGGCCCGCCACACCGCCGTCGCTGCGCATCACTTGCTCGCCGACCGTGAGGAGCGGCTGCTCTTCGTGTACCTGCCCGATTGCGACCGAGCGGGTCACGCCGCGGGGTGGATGTCGGCGCGCTACCTCGAGGCCGCCGCCGAAGCGGACGCCGCGATTGGAACGCTCTCGACCTGGATCGACGACGCGGTCTTCATCGTGACCGCGGATCATGGCGGCGGCGGCGTGCGGGCCGACGATCATGACGAGCCCCACCCGGTGAACGACCATATTCCGCTCGTGGTTGCCGGGCCCGGCGTGACGCGCCGCCACCAGCTCACGCGCCCGATTTCGCTGCTCGACGTTCCCGCGACGGTGCTCTGGTGGTTCGGAGTCCCGGTGCCCGAGACCTACGAGGGGCGTCCGCTCGCCGAGGCGTTCGTGCCCCTCACGCATCCCGCTCCCGTGGCGGCCTGATGCGCTGGATCACGCACTTGGGCGGCGCGCGCGTCACACTCGGCCTGGGGTTCGCCCTGATGGTGTTCGGCGGGCCGCGGCTCGGCCTCGCCGCCCTGCTCGGCAACGCGGGCTCGCACCTGCTCGTGCAAATCCTCAAGCGCGCGGTCGCCCGGCCCCGCCCGTGCGATCCGCTCGGTCGACCGCTCGCCCTCGTCGATCTCCCCGACGCCCACTCCTTCCCGTCGGGTCATGCCGCGGCCGCTACGGCCGTGGCGGGCGTCGTCGCGCTCGCGCATCCGCTGACGGCGCCCCTCGCCCTTCCCCTGGCCGGGCTCGTGGCCTACTCGCGTGTGGCGCTCCGGGTGCATCACCTGGGCGACGTGCTCGCGGGGGCGGCGTTGGGGTTCGGCGGGGCGGTTGGCGCGACTCGGCTGCTGAACTAGGTCCCACAGCCTCACGCCGCCAACCGCCCCACCGCGTCACCCGGGCGGGAGTTCGCTACTCCTCGTCCCCCATCCCGTCCGCCCGGAACGCGCCGCTCAACGGGTCCGCTGCCGCGTCACGACTCGAGAGTGGCTCCAAGCTCCAGCGATGCTCGATGAGGGCGAGAATCGAGGTCGTGTCGTAGCGGTGGTGATCGACCACGCCCCGGCGGGCGAACGGGGAGATGACGAGTGTCGGGACGCGGCTCCCCGGACCCCAGCGGTCGCCAGCGGGCGGCGCCACGTGATCCCAGAACCCGCCGTTCTCGTCGTACGTGATGATGATCGCCGTATGGCGCCAGATCCGGCTCGCGCGCACCGCGTCGATGAGCCCCTGCACGTGGGTTTCCCCGGTGAGCAGGTCGGTATAGCCGGGGTGTTCGTTGGCTAGCCCGTAGGGCTTGACGAACGCCACGGCCGGGAGCGTACCCGCGGCGAGGGCCTGAACGAAGTCCTGCTCGTCCTTCAAGTGCTCGGCTTTCGCGGCGGTCCCATCGGCGAAGTGCGCGAAGTAGATGAAGGGCTGGTGGTGGAACTGATAGAGGGGCCCCGGGTGCCCGGCGAGCGCGTCGTTCCAGCCGCCCGCGTACCAGGCCCACGAGATGCCTTTGGCCGACAGGCGATCCCCGATCGTTGCGAACGTCTGATTCGGCACAAGCGACGCCACGGGAATGCCTGCCGGGTGTGGGACATTCACGCTGAACGCGGTGTTCACGGCATAGCCGTCGGGTGTCACGAACCCGTCCTTGACGAGTCCGCCCTGGGCGTCGAGCTGCACCTGCGCACTGGCGGGCGCGCCCGGGAAGACCGGGGTCCGCGCGGCGATGAGCCACATGTGGTTCAGGAACGATCCGCCGAACGCCGCGTGGAAGAAGTTGTCGCACAAGGTGTAGCGGGCGGCCTCGCGGGCGAGCGGGAGGCTCGCGGTGTGGTAGAAGCCCATGACCAGGCCCTTCGCGTCGCTCACGAGGGCGAAGCGGTCCATGCGCCCTCCGTCGATCTGGGCCTGCTCCTGGTAGAAGCGGTGGACTAAGTCCCGAGTGGGCACGCTCGCTGGGACGTACTGCTGGATGTTGAAGGGCGCGTTGGGGAGGCTCGTGGGAATCGACGCCATGCCGGGCACAGCCGGCAGCGTCGCGTACGGCGTCCCGGTGGCGTCGACCTGGGGCGGCGCGTCGGCAGCGCGGGCGAGGCCGTCGGCGCTGGGAAACTCGCCGTACAGGTTGTCGAAGCTCCGGTTCTCGAGATAGATGACGATCACGTGGTCGAGCTGGCGCAGCGCTGACTCCTCGACCCGCTGTTCGGCTGCGACGCGCGCTGCCGTGGGGACGGGAGTGGGTCGCGTGACGTCAGCCGAATCGCACGCGGCCAAGGCGAGAACGCTGAAGCTCGCCGCGAAGAACGTCGCGGGGTGTCGGAACCGGTGGTGCAGAAAGCGAGGCATGGGTCCTCCAGTCGTGGGCGACACGGAACCAAGAGACGCCAAGCCTCGCGTCCCGCCGTCACGACCTCCCGAGACGAGCCGTCGCGGCCCCGTAACGATTCGAGCAACATCGCGGGGGGGGAGGCGCGCGGCTCTAGGAATGAAGCTCGGTCGCCGATGGGGGGCCTTTCTCGGTGGCGCCGGCGGCCGCGCGATCGCGGCCGGGCAGGGGGAGGCGGCGCGTGGGTTGGTGGCCGATCCTTTACAGCCGATTCTCCGAACCGTGACCAATCCGTCGCACGCCAGCCGTAGCGTTGCGTATGCAGCGCGTCCTCGTGGTGGACGACGAACCCGACCTGACGGCGCTCGTGGCCTATCACCTCGCCCGGGCGGGCTACGGCGTCTCGACGGCGGGAGGCGGAGGCGAGGCGCTCGCGATGGCGTC
>DATLKW010000367.1:0-5707 GCA_035538175.1 Gemmatimonadales bacterium
GGATCTACCGCGTCGGCATCCTCATGACGGGAAAGCGGCCGGGCCTGGGCGAGCTCGTCCGTTGGGTGCGCACCGCCTAGACCTCGGCAATCCGCGCGTGCCGGCGCCCGCTCTGGCGGGCCCGTCGCCCGCGCCACTAGCTTCCCCGCCATGACCCGAGACTACGACGTGCTCGTCGTCGGGGCCGGCCACGCCGGGACCGAAGCGGCGGTGATGGCCGCCCGCCTCGGGGCCCGCACCCTGCTCCTCACCTCCAACCTCGACACCGTCGGCCACATGTCGTGCAACCCGGCGATCGGAGGGATCGCCAAGGGGACCGTGGTGCGAGAGATCGACGCGCTCGGCGGCATCATGGGCCGCGCCACCGATCGGGCCACGATCCAGTTTCGGATGCTGAATCGCTCCAAGGGACCGGCCGTGTGGGCGCCGCGCGCCCAGTGCGACCGCACTCTGTACCGTCGCGCCGTCCGGTCCCTGCTGGAGGAGTTCTCGGGGCTCGAGCTCGCACAGGGGATGGTGTCCCGCCTCGCGGTTGACGGCGCACGCGTCGCGGGCGTCGTCACGACCGACGGCCGGACCTTCCGCGCGCGCGCCGTCGTCCTCACGGCGGGGACGTTTCTGCGCGGGAAGATCCACCTGGGCACCGACCTGCAAATCCCGGCCGGCCGGGCGGGCGACGTGCCCGCGGTGGATATCGCGCAACACATTGAATCACTTGGAGTTACGGTGTCGCGCTTCAAGACCGGCACGCCCCCGCGCGTGGACGGCCGCACGGTAGACTGGTCGCGCGTCGAGCGCCAAGAGGGCGACGGGTCCGGCTATCGCTTCTCCTTTTACGTGCGCGCCGAGCTGCCGCGCCAAGTGCCGTGCTGGATCACGTGGGCCGGCGCCGAGGTGAAGGAGATTATCCAAGCGCATCTGCGCGAGTCGGCGCTGTATGGCGGGGCGATCAGCGGCCGCGGCCCCCGCTATTGTCCGTCGGTCGAGGACAAGATCGTCAAGTTCCCCGAGGCCGCCCGCCACCAGATCTTCCTCGAGCCCGAAGGGCTCGACACGCACGAGCTCTACGTCAACGGCCTCTCGACGTCGCTCCCCGTGGTCGTGCAGCTCGAGTTCCTGCGGGCCGTGCCGGGACTCGAGCACGCCACGATGACGCGGCCCGGGTACGCCATCGAGTACGACTACTATCCGCCCACTCAGCTCACGCCGTGGCTCGAGACCAAGGTGCTCGAGCATCTCTTCTTCGCGGGCCAGATCAACGGGACGACCGGGTACGAGGAGGCGGCGGGCCAAGGCGTCGTGGCTGGGATCAACGCGGTGCGGCGCCTGCGCGGGCTTGAGCCGGTGGTCTTTGGGCGGGAGGACGCCTACATCGGCGTGTTGGTCGACGATCTCGTGACGCGGGGGGTGGACGAGCCCTACCGGCTCTTCACGTCGCGCTCCGAGTTCCGGCTCCTCCTGCGCCAGGACAACGCCCTGCGCCGGCTCGCGCCGCTTGCCGAGCGGCTCGGGCTGTTGACGGAGTCCGAGGTGCGGACCGTCGAGCGCCGGCTCCGGGCGGAGGACGATCTCCTGGCCACGGCGCGTGCGACGACGATCACGCCCGATCGCGCGTTGCCGGTCTTGGTGCCGAGCGGCACCACGTTAGCCGCGCCGGACCGCGTGGCGAGCGTCGCGCGTCGGCCGGGTGTGTCGCTCGCGGCGCTGCTCCGGGCGGCGGGTGTCGCGCTTGAGGCGGACGACGCGGTCCTCGCGAGCGCCGAGATCGAGCTCAAGTACGATGGCTATCTCGCGCGCGAGCGCGAGGCGGCGGCGCGGCTGGCGGAGCTCGCGTCGTTCGCCTTGCCCGCCGAGCTCCCCTACCCCGAGCTCGAGAGTCTCGCGACCGAGGCACGCGAGAAGCTCGCGCGGATTCGCCCCACGTCGCTCGCGCAGGCGGCGCGGATTCCGGGCGTGTCGCCGAGCGATCTGCACAACCTGGTCGTCGAGACGGCGCGCTGGCGGCGCCGCGTGGCGTAGGCGCGCGTTGGCGGTGTTTCACGTGAAACGTGCCCCGGGTTTCACGTGAAACGCGCTCTTTACGCCACTCCGCCCACACACTATATTGGGCTCCGGAACCGTCGTTTTAGTATAACTCTTTACAATGCAATAGCTTATCAAGATGTCCCGCGTCATCGCGATCGCCAACCAAAAAGGCGGCGTCGGCAAGACGACGACCGCCGTGAACCTCGCCGCGTCGCTGGCGACGGCGGAGCGCAAGACCCTACTCGTCGACGCCGATCCTCAGGGGAACTCCACGAGCGGCGTCGGCATCGAGCGCGACCGCATCCGCCACTCGCTCTACGACGCGCTCCTGGACGGGCGCCCCCTCGCCGACGCCCGCTTCGCGCACGTGCACTTCCCTTGCCTGGACGTGATCGCCGCGACGCAGGATTTGGTGGGCGCCGAGCTCGAGCTCGTCAACAAGCAAGGGCGCGAGACGATGATGCGACGTGCGCTGCGCGGCGTGCGCGACGAGTATCAGTACATCATCATCGATTGCCCGCCGTCGCTCGGGCTCTTGACCCTCAACATGCTCACGGCGGCCGACGCGGTGCTGATTCCGATTCAGTGCGAGTACTACGCGCTCGAGGGACTGTCGCAACTGCTGAACACCGTGAAGCTCGTGCAGCGAAACTTCAACCCCGCGCTCGCGATCGATGGCGTGCTGTTGACGATGTACGACGCCCGCCTGAATCTCTCGCGCCAGGTCGCCGACGAAGCGAAGGAGTATTTCGGCTCCCAGATGTTCGCGATCACGATTCCGCGCAACGTGCGGCTCGCCGAAGCGCCGAGCTTCGGCAAGCCCATCATCTTGTATGACGTGCAGTCGGTCGGAGCGAAGAGCTACCTCGCGCTCGCCCAGGAGTTGATCCACCGCGTCGAGCGCAAGGACCGCGGCGCCTCGGCCCCCGCCGTGCCCACCGCCCCTGCCCCGCCCACGGCCGAACCGCTCCCGGAGGTGCCCGCATGACGGAAACCGTCGCCAGTCGTCGCCGGCTCGGCCGGGGCCTCGAGGCCTTGCTCGGCCCCACGCGCGAAGAAGCCGAACGCGAAGGCAGTCTCGTCGAGCTCGCGATCGCCGAGATCCGCCCCAATCCCTATCAGCCGCGCCGCGACGTCGATCCTGCGGCGCTCGAGGAGCTGACGGCGTCGATCAAGCAGGCGGGCCTGCTGCAGCCCGTCGTCGTGCGCCAGGCCCCGGGGAGCGGCAACGGCGCGTACGAGCTGATCGCCGGCGAGCGGCGGCTGCGCGCCTGTCAGGCGCTCGGGTGGGAGCGGATCCCCGCCGTCAAGCGCGAGGTCGACGATCGCACTGTGCTGACGCTCGCGCTGGTCGAGAACCTGCAGCGCGACGACCTCTCCCCCGTGGACGAGGCGCGCGGCTACGAGCGGCTCATCGCCGAATTCAGCCTCACGCAGCAGGACGTCGCCGACGCGGTGGGGCGCGATCGCTCGACCGTCGCCAACGCGCTCCGCCTCCTCAAACTGCCGGCCGCGGTGCTCGCCCTGTTGCACGACGCCACGCTGTCGGTGGGCCACGCCCGCGCCCTGCTCGCGTTGGAGGACGCGCGCGCCGCGACAGCACTCGCGAAGGAGGCGGTGGATTTGGGGCTCTCGGTGCGCGACGTCGAGGACCGGGTGCGCGGCGGTCGGGCGCCGGTGCGGCGGCCGCGCTTGAAGCAAGGGCAGCGGCCGGCCCCCGAAGTGCGTCGCATCGAGGACGCGCTGCGACGGCGGCTCGGCACCGACGTGCGCGTGAGCCTGCGCGCCAAGGGCAAGGGCCAGCTCCACATCAACTTCTACTCCAACGACGACCTCGCGCGCCTGCTCGACTTGATCCTCGGCGCGCCGTTCAAGGGATGACCAAGCCCCGCACCCGCCGCGTCACGATCGTCGTCCACACCGACGGCGAGCTCGCGTCCCGACAGTACCGCGTGCCCCTGTGGGCCTTCGAGGCCGGCAAGTGGAGCGCGCTTGTGGTCGGGTTGCTGGTCGTGTTGTTCTTCGCCTTCGCGGCGCCGATCGGGCGCGCGGCCGCGCGGGTACCGCTGCTCGAGCGGGAGATCGCGCGCCTCGGACGGGAGAACAGCCGGGTGCAGCAGCTCGCAGCGGCGCTGAACCACGCGGAGGCGAACTATCAGGAGCTGCGCGGCATGCTCGGCGTCAAGGCGGGGCCGGAGAAGGCCGTCGCGGGTCCCGACTTGATGCACGCCGTCGCCGTGCGCGCCCGCGCCCCGTCGGCGCCGGTGCGCTACGAGCCGGGCGCCTCGGAGCCGTCCCATTGGCCCCTCGACGTGGCGGGCTTCGTCACCCGCCGGCAGGTGCAGCCGGGCGATCCCGACGAAGCGCACTCCGGGATCGACATCGCCGTGCCAGCCGGGAGCCCGGTGCGGGCGGCTGGCGGCGGGGTCGTGGAGGCGTCGGGATGGGACCCCGCCTACGGCCAGTTCGTCCGGTTGCGGCACACGGGCGGGTATGAGACCATGTACGGGCATGCGTCGCGCCTGCTCGTGCACGACGGCGACTCGGCGCGGGCAGGGCAGGTGATCGCCCTCTCGGGCAGCTCGGGGCGCTCTACGGCGCCGCATCTCCACTTCGAAATCCGCCGCGAGGGGAAATCGCTCGACCCCCTCACGGTCGTAAAACAGGAGAATTGACATGGCGATGTTCACCGAAAAGACCACGGCCGCCCTCGAGGGCGAAGCGGGACTCTCCATCATCGGCACCGGGATGCGCGTCGTGGGGGACATCACGGCGGACGGCGTCGTCAAAATCGAAGGCACCGTCGTCGGCACGATCCGCGCTGGCCGACAGGTGCTCGTGGGCAAGGGCGGCGAGGTCGAGGGCGACGTGATCTCGCGCGAGGCGATCATCGGCGGGGAAGTGCGCGGCAGCATCCGCGCCGAAGAGCGGATCGAAATCCAATCCACGAGCGTCGTCCACGGCGACGTTGCCGCGAAACGCCTCTTGGTCCAAGAGGGCGGCGAGATCAATGGCGTCGTCCGTATGGGCGAAAGCGCGCTGGAAGAAGGCGACCGTGGAGCCGACCAGCCCAGCGAGCGGGACGGGGCCCCAGAGAGGGTCGCCGCGACCCGCGCCTCCTAGGCAGCGTAGGCCGAGATTTCCACACGGGGAGCCCCTCGCGTGTGGATTCTCTAAGTTACTGTGCAATAATCACTTAGCATCGTCCGTCTGAACCAGGGCACGCGTCACTGTCGATAATCTGGTGAGATAATGTCTCCAGCCCGGCTTGTCTGACGCCCCCTGTCGAGCTGGCCGGGGTGGTGGCGTTTCTCGATCGCTACCTGCGCGTGTCCGCTGTGCCCGACGCGCCCCATGCCCTCAACGGTCTCCAGGTCGCAAACGCCGGCGCGGTGAGCCGCATTGCGGCCGCCGTGGACGCCTGCGCCGCCACGATCCGACTCGCAGCCGCCCGGGGAGCGGACCTGCTCCTCGTGCACCACGGCCTCTTCTGGGGTGGCCTCGAGCCGCTCACGGGACGCGCCTATGCCCGGGTCGCGGGACTCGTGCAGCACAACATCGCCCTCTACAGCGCGCACCTGCCGCTCGACGTGCACCCCGAGGTGGGCAACAATCACCTCCTGGCAGGTCGTCTCGGCGTCGCGGTGCGGGGCGCCTTCGGCGAGGAATACGGCGTGTGTCT
>DATLKW010000368.1:0-1733 GCA_035538175.1 Gemmatimonadales bacterium
AGCGTGAGGCTGTCGAGCGCGAGGTTCAGGCGCAGCACGTTGACCCGCGGCTCGCCCAGGAAACCGAACTGCCGGCCCTCGAGGTGGCGTGCGACGAGCGCACGGACTACCGTGCTGTCGACGTGCCGCGCCCGGGCCACCCGCGCCACTTGGAGGAGCGCACTGGCGGGAGAGATGTGGGGATCGAGCCCTGACGCGGACGAGGTCGCGAGATCCGAGGGCACGCGCCCCTTGACCGCGCCGTCCAGCTTCACGGCGCTGTCCACCGCTTGGGCGATGAGGGTGTCAGCGAGCTTCAGGTCGGTCGGGCCTTTGTTGGTGCCGCCCGAGAGCGTATCGTCGTACCCCGCCCCGGCAGCCGAGGGGCGGGAGTGGAAGTACTCGGCATGCGAAAACGCCTGGCCGATCAGCGCGCTGCCGATCACCTGCCCCTTTGCCCCGCGGAGGAGGGAGCCGTTCGCCTGATCCGGGAACAAGAGCTGCGCGAGTCCCGTCACGGCACCGGGGTAGACGAGCCCCGTCAGGACGCAGAGGAGGAGCGTGAGGACGATCGCCGGTCGGAGTTGGTTCTTGAGCATGGGTTACACCAAGCGGAGCAGGACCAGGAGCACGTCGATGGCCTTGATCCCGATAAACGGGATGATGATGCCCCCGATGCCGTAGATCCACAGGTTGCGCCGCAGGATGGCCACCGCGGCGGCCGGTCGGTACTGCACCCCCCGGAGTGCGAGCGGGATCAGCGCAATGATGATGAGGGCGTTGAAGATGACGCTCGCGAGGATCGCCGACTGGGCCGAGTGCAGCCGCATGATGTTCAGGGCTTGGAGCGCGGGATACGTCGCGACGAACATCGCCGGAATGATCGCGAAGTACTTCGCCACGTCGTTCGCGATCGAGAAGGTGGTGAGCGCCCCGCGTGTGATGAGGAGCTGCTTGCCGATCTCGACGACCTCGATGAGCTTGGTCGGGTTCGAGTCCAGGTCAATGAGATTTCCCGCCTCCTTCGCCGCCTGCGTGCCGCTGTTCATCGCGACGGCGACGTCGGCCTGGGCGAGCGCCGGGGCGTCGTTGGTGCCGTCGCCGGTCATCGCGACGAGCCGGCCGCCCGCCTGCTCCCGTTTGATCAACGCCATCTTGTCCTCGGGCGTTGCCTCGGCGAGAAAGTCGTCGACGCCCGCCTCGGCGGCGATGGCGGCGGCGGTGAGCGGGTTGTCGCCGGTGATCATCACCGTGCGGATCCCCATCGTGCGGAGCTGGCCGAACCGCTCCCGGATGCCCCCCTTCACGACGTCCTTCAAGTAGATCGCGCCGAGCACCCGGGCGGCTCCATTCCCGCGCTCCGCAACGACCAGGGGCGTACCGCCCTGGCGCGCCATGCGCTCGACGACCGACGCGAGCTCGGTGGGCGCGGTCCCGCCGTGCTCGCGCACCCAGCGGACGACCGCATCGCTCGCGCCCTTGCGGACCTGCAGCGCGCCGGCGTTGACGCCGCTCATCCGCGTCGTGGCGGAGAACGGCACGAGCACCATCTGCGCCGGGTCGGGATCCCGGCCGCCGCCTGTCACACCGCCCTTCCCTTCCGAGAGCCGGCGGCCCCGCAGGCCGAATTTCTCCTTCGCCAGCACCACGATGCTCCGCCCCTCAGGTGTCTCGTCAGGCAGCGAGGCGAGCTGCGCCCGGTCCGCCAAGTAGTCGGGCGTCACCCCTGGCACCGGTACGAATTCCACGGCCTG
>DATLKW010000369.1:0-3313 GCA_035538175.1 Gemmatimonadales bacterium
CGGAGCAGCTCGCCGCGCGCCGAGTGCGCGAACTGATAGTCGCCAAGTTCCCCACGCGCGAGCAAGGCGTCGATCAACCCGAGACCCGCCGCCGGCCCGTCCCGCATCGCCACCGCCGCCGCGCGATTCAGCTCGACGACCGGCGTGGGCGCCACCCGTAACAACGCGTCATACAACCCCACGATCTCCGCCCAGTCGGTCGCTTCGGGCGTGGTCGCCTCGGCGTGCACAGCGGCGATCGCGGCCTGGAGCACGTAGGACCCGGCGCGACGCGCGGCCAGGGCACGCTCGACGAGGGCCACCCCGTCGGCGATCTGGGCGCGGTCCCACAGTGACCGGTCCTGGTCCGCGAGCAGTACGACGTCCCCCTCCGGTGAGGTGCGCGCCGGGCGGCGGGCGTCGTGCAGCAGCATCAGCGCGAGGAGGCCCAGCACCTCGGGATCCGGCAACAGCTCGACCAGGAGCCGACCCAGCCGGATCGCCTCGCCCGAGAGATCGGGGCGGGCTAGCGCGGCGCCGGCCGTCGCCGAGTACCCCTCGTTGAACACGAGGTACACGACGTGGAGCACGGTGTCGAGCCGTTCGGCGAGATCCACCCGCCCGGGGATCTCGTACGGGATCGCCGCGTCGCGGATCTTCGCCTTGGCGCGCACGATCCGCTGCGCCACCGTGGGCGGGGGCACGAGGAAGGCGTGTGCGATCTCCTCGGTGGTGAGCCCGCACACCTCGCGCAGTGTCAGCGCCACCCGGGCGTCGGCCGGAAGCGCGGGATGGCAGCAGGTGAAGATCAGCCGCAGGCGGTCGTCCTCCAGGCCGTCGCTGTCAAAGTCGGGGTCGGGGGCGGGCGTGACGCCGTCACCCAAGCGATCGAGGAGCACGTTAAGCGAGGCATCGAACCGGGCGCGCCGACGCACCTGATCGATCGCCTTGAAGCGGCCGGTCGACACGAGCCACGCCCGCGCCTTCGCGGGCACGCCGTCGGTGGGCCAACGCTCGAGCGCCGTAGTGAAGGCGTCGTGCAGCGCCTCCTCGGCCAGGTCGAAGTCGCCGAGCAGGCGAATCAACGTGGCGAGGACGCGGCGCGACTCGCGGCGGTAGACGGCGTCCACGAGCTCGCGCACCCGCGCGTCGGCGTCCTCGCGCGTTCCGTCGTCCGGCACTAGGGCTGCGGGATCTCCCATATGGGCCGCACTTCGACGCTCCCCTCGCGCGCTCCCGGAATCCGCGACGCCACCTGGAGAGCATCGTTCAGGTCCTTCGCCTCGAGGAGATAGTAGCCCCCGAGCTGCTCCTTGGTCTCGGCGAAAGGCCCGTCGGTCGTCGCCACGCGGCCGTTGCGCACGCGGAGGGTCGTCGCCGTGGCCGTCGGCTGCAGGGCGTTCCCGCCGAGATAGTGGCCGCTCTTCGTGATGCCTTCGGTGAAGGCGTGGTACTCCTTCGTGATGTTGTCCGCCTCGGCTCTCGGCCGTTTCAGGAAGGCGGTTTCGTCTCCGTAGATCAAGCAGAGGTATTTCATGGCTTCCTCCCGCAACGAGGTTGATCGTGCCGTGAACGCCAGATGGTCGATTGGGGAAGCCGAAAATCGACGACGCCGGCCGGGGGCCACGGGCACACGCGACTCCGGGAATGTCGGCGGGAGGGCGACGGGCGTCTAGGTCGGACGCGGGTGCCGGATGCGGGTGGAGCCACGGAACGCGCAGAAGGGCCTGAGTCCCGACCCGGCGGGCGCCGGGACCCGCGATCTTTGACCGGCAACAAGGTTGACTATCATTCCGCCCGTGCGTTGGACGCGCACCTTCACCCTAAGGCCCCGGGCGGAAAGACTCGTGAAGCTCATGCTGGTTCATGACCGCTTGCCCGATGAGACGGGCGCCGCCCGATTCCGCGAGGCCTGGGGGCCGATCCTCTCGCCCTGATGACCTTCCTCGAGTCGGCGACACCGCGGCCCAAGCTGCGGCCCCTGGCCGAGCGGGGCCGACCGCAGTGACGACCGCGGCGCGAGCGGCCGAGCGCGTCGGCTGTGGACCGTCGTCCGGGACGCCGTCCGCGGGACGCGGCACGACTACACCCAGGGGCCGCTCGGCCGGGCCATCGTCCTCCTCGCCATCCCCATGGTGCTCGAGATGGGTATGGAGTCGATCTTCGCCGTGTGCGACGTCTTTTTCGTCTCCCGGCTCGGCCCGGACGCGGTCGCTACCGTGGGGCTCACCGAATCGATGATGACCCTCGTCTACACGGCGGCGGCGGGGTTGGCGATCGGTGTGACGGCGGTCGTCGCGCGCCGGATCGGCGAGCGGCGGCCCGACGCCGCTGCCGAGACGGCCGTCCAGGGCATCGCCCTCGGGTTGGGCGCTGCGGTCGTCGTGGCTGGCCTGGGGGTGACGCTCGCGCCGCGCCTGCTCGGCCTCATGGGGGCTACGCCGGGGATCACTGCCATCGGCTCGGGCTACACGCGGACGATGCTCGGCGGCAGTGCCACGGTGCTCCTGCTCTTCCTCATCAACGCCATCTTCCGGGGCGCCGGGGACGCGGCTATCGCGATGCGCGTCCTCTGGCTCGCGAACGCCCTCAACATCGTGCTCAACCCGTGCCTCATCTTCGGCCTCGGCCCCTTCCCGAGACTCGGCGTCACGGGCGCGGCCGTGGCCACGACGATCGGCCGCGGCACGGGCGTGCTCTACCAGCTGTACCGCCTCACCCGGGGCGACGCCCGTGTCACCGTCGGCCGGGGCCACGTGGCCCTCCGCCCGGCGGTCATGGGCACCCTGCTCAAGCTCTCGGGGTCCGGGACGTTTCAGGTGCTCGTGGGCACGGCGAGCTACATCGGCTTGGTGCGCATCGTGTCGAGCTTCGGCAGCGCGGTGCTCGCGGGGTACACGATCGCGATCCGGCTGGTGATCTTCGCGCTGTTGCCGTCGTGGGGCCTCTCGAACGCGGCCGCCACGATGGTCGGCCAGTCGCTGGGCGCGAAGGACCCGGAGCGCGCGGAGCGGGCGGTGTGGATCGCGGCCGTCTACAACATGATCGTCCTTGGTGCCGTAGGGGTGGGCTTCGTGGCGTTCGCGCGGCCGATCGTGGGCGTCTTCACCCACGACCCGCTGGCGGCCCCGATGGGGATGCTGGCGCTCCGCACGATGAGCTACGGCTTCGTGTTCTACGCCCTGGGGATGGTCCTCACGCAAGGCTTCAACGGCGCGGGCGACACCTGGACGCCGACCTGGATCAACTTGGGCTGCTTCTGGCTGTGGGAGATCCCACTGGCCTACGTGCTCGGGCGGGTAGTGGGCCTAGGGCCGTTCGGCGTGTTCCTGGC
>DATLKW010000370.1:0-7238 GCA_035538175.1 Gemmatimonadales bacterium
TCCGTTCGACCGCGCCATGCTAGGGCTCCGACGCTGGAGACGGTGTGGGTTCGTGGAAAACTTGACGAACGGGGCCCAATATAGGAATCGCTCGCAAGGCGTGCAAATCATGGCACTTTTCCACATCACAAATTCTTACCAGACCTCACGACTGCCCCGTTTGTCCACTATGCACATGACGTGTGGACAAGATACCGGCGCACGCGAGATCACTCGGGTTCCTGCGCTTGTGGGAAGGTGCACAACTCGTGTGGGAAGTTGTTGATCGGCATGTGATTAGTCGCGACGGTCTAACGGCGCATGAGCACGTCCCGCACCACGTCCTCGGCGGCGGGCACGGTCCAGTGATCGCCGGCCGCGTGCATGCGACCGACCGCCGCGGGCAGCGCGAAGCGCACGGCGCCCTGGCGCGCCTTCTTGTCGAGCCGCATCGCGGCCACGAGCGCGTCCGCCGTCACGCCGTCGGGCAACACGAGCGGCAGCCCGTAGCGCTCGAGCAGCCCGGCGATCCGCGCCGCCGTCCCCGCCGCCGCGACGCCCAACGCCTCGGCGAGGCGCGCTTCGTACGCCATCCCGATCGCCACGGCCTCGCCGTGCAAGACGGCGAACCTCGCGCTCGCCTCGATCGCATGACCGACGGTGTGGCCGAAGTTGAGGATCGCCCGGCGTCCGCGCTCGCGCTCGTCCGCGGCCACGACCTCCGCCTTGATCTCCACTGAGCGCCGAACGAGCCGTTCGAGGGCCGCGGGCGCCAGCGCCTGCACCGCGGCGGGCTCGCGTTCGAGGAACGCGAAGTAGTCGGCGTCAGCGATCGTCCCGTGCTTAACGGCCTCGGCGATCCCGGCGGCGAACTCGGGCGCGGGGAGCGTGGCGAGCAGATCGAGGTCGGCCACCACGAGCCGCGGTTGATAGAACGCCCCGAGCAGGTTCTTCCCGGCCGGCGCGTCGACGCCCGTCTTGCCGCCGATCGACGAATCGATCATCGCGAGCAGGGTCGTCGGGACCTGGACGAACGGGATGCCCCGCAGATAGGTCGCGGCGACGAACCCGGCCACGTCGCCCACGACGCCGCCGCCGAGCGCGAGCACGGCGCTGTCGCGCCCGACCTCGGCCGCGAGCATCCGGTCGGCGAGCGCCGCCCACGTCTCGCGCGTCTTGTTCCATTCCCCGGCGGGGAACACGAACAGCTCGACCGGCACAGCCAGCCCGGACAAGCGACCCACCACCGCCTCCCCGTAGAGCGTCGCCACCCGGGAATCCGTGATCACCGCGTAGCGCTCGGCGGGGCAGGCCGCCCGCACCAGCGCGGGGAGCTCGACCAGCGCATTGCGACCGATCACGATGTCGTAGGACGCGTCGCGCCGCTCCAGCAGCGGGACGTGGATCGTTACCACGTGGCTTCGGCGCTGCCGGCGGCGTGGTTCGCGACGCGCGCCAGCACGAACAGGAGATCCGACAGGCGGTTCAGGTAGGGTAGCACCGACGACGGGCGGCCGGTCTTCTGCGCGCGGTGGAATCGCACCACCGCCCGCTCGGCGCGGCGACATACGGCCCGCGCGAGCTGCAGCGCCGCGGCCTTCGGCACACCGCCGGGGAGAATGAACTGCTTCAGGGGGGGCAGCTGCGCGTCGTAGCGATCGATCGCGCGCTCGAGCCCGGCGACCTGGGACGGGCCGATCGGCGGCCCGCCGAGGGCCTTCGCGAGCTTCGCGCGATCGGGCGTCGCGAGCTCCGCGCCGATGGTGAAGAGGTCGCGCTGCACCCCCTCCAGCAGTTCGCGAGCGAAGGTGTGGGGCTCGAGCGCGAGTGCGAGGCCGAGCGCGGCGTTCAGCTCGTCCACCTGCCCGTACGCCTCCACCCGCACGTGATCCTTGCGCACGCGGCTCCGGGCGCCGAACAGCCCCGTCTCTCCGCTATCGCCGTGCCGCGTGTAGAGCTTCACCACCGCCTCAGTCGATCGGGAGAGCCTGCCGCCGATCCGTCCGAAGGGACAGGCCCGCGCCCCTCTCCCTTCCCTCCAGCCGGTCCGTTACGATTGAAGCCCATGCAGGACGTCAAAGATATCACGATAATCGGCGCCGGCCCCACCGGCTTGTTCGGCGCGTTCTACGCCGGCATGCGGGGCGCGACGTGCCGGCTCGTGGACAACCTCGACCAGGTGGGTGGGCAACTCACCGCCCTCTACCCGGAGAAGTACATCTTCGACGTGGCCGGCTTCCCCAAGGTCCTCGCGAAGGACCTGGTCAAGGGCATGGCCGAGCAAGCGCTCCAGTTCAAGGCGCCTGTCCACCTGGGCGAAAACGTGACGGGGCTGCGGCGCGAATCGGAGAACGGCGCCGTCCGCTTCACCGTGGTCACCGACCGCGACGCCTACCCGTCCCGCACGGTCCTGATCGCGGGCGGCATCGGGGCGTTCACGCCCCGCAAGCTGCCGCTCAAAGACGCGGACCGCTGGTACGGCAAAGGGCTCTACGACCGCATCCTCGATCCGCAGACGTTCAGCGGCAAACGGGTGCTCCTCGTGGGGGGCGGCGATTCCGCCTTCGACTGGGCCGTGAACCTGCAGGGGATCGCGCAGTCGATCGTCATGATTCACCGCCGCGACGGCTTTCGCGCCCACGCGGCGACCGTGCGTCAGGTGCAGGCGCTTTCGGCCGCCGGCAAGATGGACCTGCGGACCTTTTGGGAGCTCAAGGGGATCCACGGCGACGAGTGGATCGACGCCGTCACCATCTACAACAACAAGACCAAGGTCGAAGAGCGCCTGAGCGTGAATTGCGTGATTCCCCAGCTCGGCTTCATCTCCTCGCTCGGCGCCATCGCCGAGTGGGGGCTCGACATCGAGAAGGGCGAGATCAAGGTGGCGCAGACGATGGCGACCAACCTGCCCGGCGTGTTCGCGGCGGGCGACATCGTGACCTACCCGGGCAAGCTCAAGCTCATCGCCACCGGCGCGGCCGAGGCCTGCATCGCCGTGAACCACGCGGTGCACTTCATCAACCCCGCCGCCAAAATCGAGCCGGGACACTCTTCGAACATGGCCTTGTTTGGGCAGACGGAGGACTAGCGGCCCCGCCGGTCCGTCAGCGCGTCTTGCCGATCTCCACCACCACCGAATCGATTTGCGCGAGCATCTGCGACGCAGGCACCGCGTGCCCGTTCGCCTGCACGCTGAACGTCGTCGTGCGGCCGCCCCCCAGCTCGATGTAGCCCGACAGGCTGTTCACCCGATCGATGCTCCCGGTCTTGGCGATCACCCGCCCCTCGAGCGGGGAGCCGACGAAGCGCTTGAGCAGCGAGCCGGGCTGCCCGGCGTGCGGCAGGGCGGCGACGAACGGTCCCCCCTTGGGATGCCGGTGCATGTAGGCGAGGAGTTGGGCGAACGCCTGCGGCGTGACGAGGTTTCCCGCCGCGAGACCCGAGCCGTCCTCGAGCGCGAACGCCGTCGAATCAATGTGCACTGAGTCGATCAAGAAGCGGCGCTCGACCTCGAGCCCGGCGGACCAGGAGCCGTCCCCCTTGAGCTCCCGCCCGAGCAGCTTGAGCAGCATCTCCGCGAACCAGTTCTGGCTCGTGTTCAAGATCGGGAACAGGATGTCGGGGAGCGGGCGGCCGCGATAATCGACGAGCGGGGGGCCGGCCGTGCGCGCCGCGCGGTAGGCGAGCGAGTCGGTCGTCCCGGCGGCGCCGCCGCTCACCGCGACGCCCTTGCGGCCGAGTGACGCCGCGAGCGCGCGCGCGGCGTAGACGTTCGGGTCGGGGAGCGCCACGCTCTCGATCCAGGGCTTGTGGCCCAGCGCCACCGTGCCCTCCGCCCGAAGGGTCCAGCCGCTCGGGCCGCGGAAGAAATTGTCTCCCACACTCGAGCCCGAGTCCGCGGGTACGGTGCGCGCCCGGTTCTCGAAGGTGAACAGCCCGAGGTCGGGGGACCACGTGATCGCGGGCGGCGCGTCCACCGCGGCGCCGGGGGCGACGTGAAAGTCGACGCTGTTGTCGTGGAAGCCGAGCCCCGAGACCGGGGCCGCATACCACCACGTCAAATCCCAGGCGTTCCAGCTCGAATGAATCAGCGTCGGCTCAAAGAACGAGCCGTCGCCCACGAGCTTGCCCGTAATCCGGTGGATCCCGCGGGCGCGCACCGAGTCGGCGATCGCGTCGACCGCCGTGAACATCGAGTCACACGCCCCAGGCGCGAGCGTGTCGACCGAGAAACAGCGCTGAGACCACGTCGGATCGCCGCGGCCGTAGAGGATCAAGTCGCCGTACAAGACGCCGCCGTCCACCCGCCCGTTCACATACAGGCTCGTCGTCACCCGGTAGTCGGGCGCGAGCAGCACCGCCGCGGCCGCCGTGACGACGAGCTTGGTGTTGCTCGCGGGCACTGAGAAATGATCCGCGTTCCGCTGGTACAAGACGCGCCCCCGGTGGTCCACGACGTAGATCCCCCAGGTGGCGCGGTTGAAGGGCGGCGCGTCGACCAGCTGCCCCAAGCGGTGCTCGAGTGAGCCGCGCAGCGCGACGGTGCGCGGCCGGGGCCCGCTCGACTGGGCGGCGAGCCGCAGGCTAATCGTAAGCGATACGAGGATCAGCTTTCGCATAGAGCAGGTCCGTCACGAGGTTCACGACCACGAAGACCAGCGAGAGAAACAGAACGCTCCCCTGGACGGCCGGGAGGTCCCGCTTTTCGATGGCGGCGAGCACGTACCGCCCGACCCCCGGCCACCCGAAGATCGTCTCGGTGAGGATGCTCCCCGTGAGATAGTTGCCGGTGTCGAGCCCCAGCACCGTGATCACGGGTACGAGCGCGTTCCGGAAGGCATGGCGCAGGATCACCGCCGCCTCCCCCAGCCCCTTCGCCCGGGCCGTCCGGACGAAATCGCTCGACAGCACGTCCAGCATCGCCGCCCGCGTGATGCGCGACAAGAACGCGATCGAGCGCATCCCGAGCGTCAGCGCCGGCAGCACCAGGGCGGCCAGCCCCCCGGCCCCCGAGGGAGGAAGCCAGCCGAGCCCCAGGGCGAACACCAGGATGAGGAGCAGCCCGACCCAGTAGACCGGGAACGACACGCCGAGATAGGAGAAGAACATCGCGACACGGTCCGCCACGCTCCCCGGCCGCACGGCCGATACCGTGCCGAGCGTGATCCCTGTGAGGGCGGCGAGCGTCATTGCGGCGAGGGCGAGCTCGACGGTCTTCGGGAACCGCTCGGCCAAGTCCCGGGCGATCGGCCGCTGAGTGATGTAGGAGCGGCCCAAGTCGCCGCGCACCACGCCCCACACGTAGTGGCCGAACTGGACGGGCAGGGGATCGTCGAGCCGGAGCTCCGCGCGCAGGCGCGCGATCGTCGCCCGGTCGGCGCGCTCACCCACCATCGCCGTCACGGGATCACCGGGCGCGACGTTCAAGAGCCAGAACGCGACCACGAGGACACCCACGAGCGTGGGCAGCGTCAAGAGCAGCCGATACCCGACGAGCCGCATCAGTGCGGGGCAACACGGGCCCCGGTCCAGCGCTGCCCGTTGAAGACCAGCGGCAGGTCCCACCCGGTGACCTCGGGGCGGCGCGCCCACAGGTCCTTCGGGAACCAGAGATAGAGCCAGGGGGCCGCCCGATAGACGCGGTCGTCGATCTGCCGATACAGCGCGGTGCGCCGGGCGTCATCCGTCGTACGCCGCGCCGCGAGGATCAGAGAGTCGGTCGCGGCGTCGGCGTAAAAGGCGTAGTTCCCGCCCGGCCCGACGCTCCCCGAATAGAAGAGCGGATAGAGGAAATTGTCGGCGTCGGGATAGTCGGCCCACCAGTCAAGGATCACCATGTCGGCCTGCCCCTGACGCGCCGCCGCGCGTTGGCTCGAGGCGTCGCGCTCGATCAGCTCGACGCGCACGCCGACGCCGGCGAGCTGGGACTGGATCGCCTGTCCCACGCGCGAGAGTTCCACGTTCGCCGCCGTCCGCCACAGCTGCACGTCGAAGCCGTGCGGATACCCGGCCTCGGCGAGCAGCCGCGTCGCGGCGGCCGGATCGTAGGTGTACGCCGCCCGCGCCGTGTCGCTGCCCGCCAGCGGGGACGGAATCGCCCCGCGCGCCCACACCCCGCGGCCGCCGTACACCGTGGCCAGTATTTCGGGGACGTTCACCGCGTGGTTGAGCGCCTGCCGCACCCGCACGTCCGCCAGCGGGCCGCGCCGGTTGTTGAGCGCCACGTACACCACCCGCAACGCCGGTCGTTCGACGAGCCACTCGGGGTGCCGCGCCCGCCACCGCGCGGTCTCGCCGAACGGGACCTCGACGACGCTCAACCGCGCGGCCTCGAACTCCGCCGCCCGCGTGAGCGGCTCCGGCAGGATCCGCACCACCAGGCTCTCCGCCCGCGGCGCCCCACCCCAGTACCGCGGGTTCCGCGCCAACGCGAGGGCGTCGTCGTGCTGCCACGCGACGAAGCGCCACGGCCCGGTCCCAATGGGGCGCTCGCCCAGGTCGGCGGGGACGGGGACGGGCGCCACGCTCGCGACCGGCATCGCGAGGAACTTCGGGAAAATGGCGAGCGGCTCGGTGAGGGTGAACGCCACCGCGGTGTCGTCGAACAGGGTGAGACCGCTCACGTCCGCGACCTGGCCCGCCGCGTAAGCTTGAGCGCCGGCGATCGGGTAGAGCGGCCACACTCGCCCGCCTTGTGTCCCAGGCGCGAGCACGCGCAGGAAGCTCGCCCGCACCGCGGCGCCGGTGAGGGGGGTCCCGTCATGGAACTTGACGCCCGTTCGCAGGTGAAACACGTACCGCCGACCATCGTTTCCTACGGTCCAGCGATCGGCGAGCGCTGGGCGTAGGCGCCCGTCACTGTCGAACGCGGTCAGCCCATCGAACAGGAGCGTCACCATCTCGCCCGTGGGTACGTCGGTCGAGAGCGCCGGATCGAGCGAACGCGGGTCGTAGGACTCGTAATAGACCAGCCCCCGATGCCCGTGGTGCCGCGGATCGGGCCCGCACGCGACGGCAAGCCCCAAGGCGACGACCACTAAGGTGGAACGGACGGGCATGCGAGGTGTCGAAAAGGTTGACAGTGTGGCGTGGGCGAGGCAACATAGGAAAGCCGCCCGACCGCGTCAATTGCGCGCGCTTCTTCCGGTCCTCGTTGTCGCCGTTCTCGCGGCGGCTCGCCTCTCCGCGCAGCAAGAGCCGCAGCGGGTGGTCCGCGGGCTTTCCTTCGAGGGCAATCACGCCATTGACGACTACACGCT
>DATLKW010000371.1:0-6405 GCA_035538175.1 Gemmatimonadales bacterium
CGCGCGCACGGCCTCCGAGATCGCGATCACGTGGTCCACGTGACGCAGCGCGCTCGCCCGCCCCACCGGAAATGTCACGCGCCGCGTGGCGACGATCCGCGGCACCACGCTCGCGCCCACCCAAGCGAGGAAGCGGCGCGCCCAGACGGCCAGCGTCACCGCGTGCGCATTGTGCGCGTGGAGGATCGCGGGCCGCCAGGTGAGGGCCTCGAGCACGATGCGCCACCATGCACGGGGATCGAGGCCCGCCGTCCACGGCAGTTCCCGCACCCGCACCCCCGCCGCGGCGACCCGGCGCGCGAGCTCGCTCCCCCGCCGGGTCGCGAGGCACTGCTCGAGCTCGGTCGCGTCCCCGAGCTCGCGGGCGAGCAGTCGCACCTGGTCCTGCCCGCCGCGATACTCCCGGCCCGAGTCGAGGTGAAGGACGCGCACGCCCTTCGCTTCCTGGGGCGTCTCGCGTTAAGCCGGCTGCTTCGCGGCGTGGCCGAGGGCGGCCCGCAGCTCCGCCAGCGTGAACGGCTTGTGGAGATAGGGGCGGCCGAGCCCGTCGAGAAACTGCAGCGTGTCGCCGCGCACGGTGTCCCCCGTGGCGAAAATGATGCGCTCGGCCACCCGCGGCTCCTGACGCGCCAGCTTCAGGTACATGTCGCGACCGGAGAGATGCGGCATCCGCAAGTCGCAGATGATGAGATCGAACGGGTCCGCGAGCGCCCGCTCGAGCGCATAGGTGCCGTCACTCGCCACCTCGACCGTGTGGCCCCAGCTCTCGAGCGTGGCCCGCATATAGTGCAGGATGTGCGGCTCATCGTCGACCACGAGAATGTGGAGCGGCTTCGACGCATCGGTCGGTCGAAAGACCGGCTCCGCGCGGGCGGCGGGCATCGTCATCGGGAGCTCCACCGTGAACGTCGCGCCGTCGCCCGGACGGCTCTCGAACGTGATCCGGCCTCCGTGCTCCTTCACGATGCCCTGGCAGATGGATAACCCGAGGCCCGTCCCCTCGCCTTCGGGCTTGGTGGTGAAGAACGGCTCGAACGCCCGGGCCGCGACCTCGTCGGAGAGCCCCGGCCCGGAATCGGTCACGCTGACGGCGATGGCATCTTCCACGCGCTTCGCCGTGATCCAGATACGACCCGAGGGAGCGTCAGCCGCGATCGCCTGGCAGGCGTTGTTGATCAGGTTCACGAAGACCTGCTTGAGTTGGTTCGCGCTCACCTCGACGTCCGGCAGCGCGGGGTCCACCTCGAGCGTTGCCTCGACCTTGTGCGCCATGAGCTGGTTGCGGAGCAGGGCGAGGGTCGACTCGAGCAGCGGGGCGAGGGGCTGGCGTACGCGCTCCCCCTGCTGGCTGCGGGCGAACGAGAGCAGGTTCTTGACGATCGTCGCCGCCCGCTCGGCCTCCTGGCGGATGACCTGGAGGGGCTCGGCGAGCGAGGGCGGGACCTCGCTCGCCTCGGCGAGGAAATCGCTGAACCCGACGACCGACGCGAGCGGGTTGTTCAGGTCGTGCGCGACCCCGGCGATCAGTTGACCGATCGCCGACATTTTCTCAGACTGTATGAGCTGCTCTTGCAGCCGGCGACGCTCGGTCTGGTCCTCGAAGACGAGCACCGCCGCGCCGGGTTCGGCCATGGGGATCACCGTGAGCAGGAGGGTGCGGTCCCCGGCCCGCACCTCGACGGACGCGCTCGCGGGCTCGGCGACGGCGCGCGCCACGGGGTCGGACCAGAGCGGCGGCAGGAGACTGAGCCACGGGCGCCCGGGGATGGCCGTCACGGGGGTCTGGATCAGTTCGGCGAAAACGCGGTTCGCCCGGCGCACGGTGCCGTGCGCGTCCACGATGCAAATCGCCTGGGAGATGGCGTCCACTGTCTTCTCCCACTCGCGCTTGGCGGACGACAAGAGCTCGACCAAGCGGGCGTTCTCGAGCCCGATGGCGCCTTGGGCGAGGACGAGCGACACGAGCGTGAGCTCGGCCGGGCCGAGCGCGCCCGGGCGCTCGCTTGAGATCGACACGGCGCCGAGCGTCCGCCCCGCCGCGACGAGGGGGGCCCCGATCCAGGACCCGGGCGCGTCACCACTCAGCGTGGCGCCCCGACGGCGGGCCTCCTCCCGTACGTCGCGCGGAAACACCAGGGGCCCGCGCCGCATGGCGAGCTGCAAGAGGGCGTCGTCCGTGCGCGCCGGGACGGGGTGCGTGTCGTGGGTCACCGCGAGCCGGTTCGACTCGGCGTCAAGTAGGATGACGGAGAGCCGGTCCGGCTTGAGGGTGTCGCCGAGCAGCCGGGCGACCAGCTCGGTCACGGTCGTGGGCCGGAACGCCCCGGCGAGCTCCTGGGCAAGGGTCGTCAGCCGGCTTAGCAACTCGACGTCGGGGCGGGGGCCGGGACCGTTGAGAGGAGACTTGGGCATGATCCTAGCCAACGTGCGGGGACGCCTGCGGGCGCAGGACTTTCGCCTCGTCGCCGTCGCCCTGGCGCGGGGCGACGCCGCCCGCGGCGCGCGCTACGAGCGCCTCGTCCTCGAGGAGGGTCCCGATCGGCTGCTCGACGAACCGGGCCTGCTCGAGGCGCTGCTCGCGCTGCGCACGCTGCTCGTGCCGTCGCCCCCGCTGTTCGCCTACGTCGCGGTACGCCACACGCTGCGCGCGGCGGGCGTCGACGACCGAGAGCTCGCCGACTACCTGGCCGCGCTGCTGCTGGAATTCGGCGACCACGACCGCCAGAGCCGCGTCCGCCGGGCCGACGACGCCAGCTACACCTATCTCGTCGACATCGTGGCCGACGTCACCGGCCTCGACGACAGCGGCGAGCGGGGACTCCTGTTGCGCGTGCATCTCGGCAATTACAGCCTCTGGTTCGCGGGGCTGTTCCCCGACTACATCGAAGCCCGGCGCACGCGCCGGGGCGGGCCCGACCTGCCCTACTACGACGAACTCGGACGCCAAGGGTATCGGCTCGCGGCCGAGCACCGCCTCGCCGAGCGCTCCGGCGTCGCCGCCATTTGGCGCAGCGCGGCGGAGCAGTTTCCCACCCTCCGAGTCGCGTTCAACCGGCTGAGCGATCGTGTGTTCTTCCGGCACGTCTGCACACCCGCGAAGATCCTCCGCAACCTCTAGTCCGCCCTCATTCGTCCAAAAACCGCGTCGGGACCTGCGTCGCGGCCTCGACAAGCTGCTCCGCCGACTTGACGAACCGTACCACGATCGGGAGCGACCCCTTGAGTGTGAGCTTGCGCTGCATGATCCCGGCGATCGGGCCGAGCTCCTTGCGGATCACGCGCTTCCATTGCGCATAGTCGCCCGCGATCACGAACGGTGCCTGGTCCGCCTCGGAGAACGAGACGACCTTCGCTTCCCGGCAAACGCCGCGGTCGAGATCGAGCCAGATCCCGACCGACGCCGCGAGCCCGAGCGCCGGCGCGGGGTTCACGACCAGCGCGACCGCCCCATGCGTCCAGTCGAGCGAGGCGTCGCGGTACCGGCCGCTCGCGTTGATCGCCGCCCCGTACGCGTGCACCCATTCGGGCGAGGGAAACACCATGCTCATGCGAGCGCCGCCGCGAAGCCCTGGAACACCCCGTCCTCCGGAAGCTCCTCGGGATGCCACTGCACGCCGAGCGTCCAGGGCGCGGCACGCTCGCGACGCTCGGCCGCCTCGACCACGCCGTCCTCCGCCCACGCGGTCGCCACGAGCGCCGGGGCCAGGTCCCGAATGGCCTGGTGGTGCCGGCTGTTCACGCTCCCTGGGACCGACCCCACGCTGGCTGCGACCACGCTGTGCGGCGCCACGGCGAGCGCGTGCCGCCCGCCCGCCGCCGCATGATCGAGCGGGCCGGGGCGCTCGCTCGACAAGTCCTGGTAGAGCGTCCCCCCGAGCGCGACGTTGAGGATTTGGATGCCGCGACAGATGGCGAGGATCGGCAGCCGGCGCCGCTCCGCGCTGGCGATCAGGGCCAACTCTACGGCGTCGCGCGCGGGATCGATTGCGCCGAGCTTCGCGTGAGGCGCCGCCCCATAGCGGCGCGGCTCCACATCCTCGCCGCCCGTCAGCACCAGTCCCTGGACGCCGTCCAGGGCGGCGCACGCCGCCTCCGGATCGAGGATGGGCGGGACGAGGAGCGGCACGAGGCCGACGTGCGCGAGCGCGCGCACATACGCGACATTCACGGCGACCCGCTCCCGCCCGTCGTCGGTGCGGCGCGTCGCGCTCACCGCGACGACCTTCGTCATGCCTTCGCGTCGGGCGGCGCGGGGGCGCCGAGCAACGGGCAGAGCGGATTCGACACGCTGCGCCAGTCCACACGCGCGCCGTACAACGGCACCACCTTCTCGCCTCCCGTCACCGAGCCGATGTCCGGATACCCCCGCGGCGGGCGGCGGCCCTCAAACAAGAGCACACCCTCCGCTCGCTGCGTCGAGTCGTCCACGACGAGGAGCGCGTAGACCGTGGTATCGGTCGGGTAGGGCGGGAAGCTCGCACCATCGTATGTCAGAGCGAGCCGCCCCGCCGCATAGCTGATCGCCACCGTGCCTTGCTGCGTCGAGCCGACGACCCGCGCGGGCAAGGTCGCGGGGAGGCCGCGCGGCGCCGCGGTGAGCACGAACGGGAGGCGGTGCAGCTGCTCCTGAATAAGCGAAGGGCCAATCAACAACGCCATCCCGCACGTCGGTGAGCTCGATCGGTCCCGCCCCCCACACCCTCCCCCCACCACCGCCCCGGCGACGACGCCGGCGCGGAGCGCGATGGCCAACGGCGAGCGGACGCGCGTCACCGCGGCGTCACCACTCCGAGGAGGGTCAGTGGGTCCGGCGCATCGGCCGACACGCGACGGAAGATGCGCGCCGGCACCCAGGAGCCGGCGAAGGGGGTGCCCGGCGCGGCCGCGAGGAGCGTCCTCGCGAGGACGCCATGGGGGGAACGCATCGCCCCCAATCTAATCACTCCAGGTCAGGACGACCGACAGGGTGCGCACGGGCTCCAGCGTGCGCGGGATCAAGTTGTAGATGTAGTTGAGGGCGTTGGCGACGAGGAGCCGCGCAGCGAAGGGCCCGCGCTGCCACCCGGCCCGGAGATCGAGCACCTTGGCGGCAATGCGGGGGTCGCGCCCGTACACCGCCTCGAGCTCGATACGCTCGATGCGACTCGAGTAGCGGAAATCCGCGCCGCCGCTGAACGAGCGCCACCGGTAGTCGGCACTCACGGTCACCAGGTGCTTGGGGCGGAAGGCAAGCGCGGAGTCGGTCTTGAGGTCGCGGGCATCGAGGAACAGGTAGGCCCCCGACACCGTCAGCGCCGGAGTGAACGGCGTCGCGGTGAGCGATGCATCGAGCCCCCGCAGCCGCGCCCGCGCCACGTTCTCGAAATCGATCGTGTCCTGGCTCCGCAACACGGGCTCGATCAGCTGTCGCGCTTCGGTCCAGAACACGGCCGCGTCGAGCCGGCCCCACGCACGGAGCGCGGCCGCGTCACCCAGCTCGACGGACCACGCCGTTTCGGGATCGAGCGCGGGGTTCGGGATCACCTGGAACCCGAAGGCTCGCGTCGTGACGAACCGCTCGGCCAGCGTCGGCGCCCGAAACCCCCGGGCGATCGACGCGCGCCACGCCCCCCAGGACGTGGGGAACACCGCACCCACCCGCGGACTCACGACCGCCGCCCGCGCAGCCCCGTCCACCGCCCCCGCGTCCACGCGGGCCCCGGCGGTGACCCGCGCGCTCCCCACGCCCTGCTCGACCTCGGCGTAGGCCGCGCCCGACACCTCCGTGTGGGTGCGGAAGATATCGCTCGTGACGTCGCTGCGCGTCCCTTCGGCGCCGGCGGTCACCACGCGAGCCCGCTCCGGCGCCACGAGCGTCCCGCGGAGCTCGGTCCCGAGCCGGTTCGAGACGCCCCAGTCCGTAGGCGTGACGTCGGTGAAGTGGGTCCGGACCCAGGAGCCCCGGGCGAGCCAGTTGAGACGCGGCGACACGGTGCGCTCGAGCGTCGCGAAGACGAACCCCTTGTCGGAGCGCGTATAGCTGCCGCGACTCGAGGTGTCGATGCGGAACGGCTGGAACGCCTGTCCCCGCGTGTCACACGCGCCCGGCACGCACCAGGTGGGAAAGACGTCGTACTGGTGACTGGTCCACGCCCCGGCCGCCGTAACCTGCGTGCCGGGCGCGGGATGCCATTCGGCCCGGCCCGAGGTCTCCCACTGATCGCTCTGGTCCTGCTCGCGGTAGCCGTCCGAGTGCCGGGCGCCGAGCGTCAGCGCCCCCCGCACCTCGTCCGTGCCGTACGACGTCGTGACGTCCCCGCCACCGAGGCCGCCCGTGTGGTCGCGGAACTTCCAGACGTCGGCCGGGGGGTTCGCGTAGACCCCGCCCGTGGCGCGCCAGCGGGTGTGCAGGCCGACGGGTATCTC